>JAGQQQ010000128.1 GCA_020426125.1 Planctomycetaceae bacterium | reverse complement strand
ACTCGGCTGGCTGACGCTGGGTCGACTGACGCTGGGACTACTGATGTTGGGTCGGCTGATATTCGGACTGACCGAGGGGCGGTTGGCCCCCAAATTGGGGACGCTTGGACGCGAGGCCCCTCCAAAATTTCCACCCCCGCCACTAAAACCTCCGCCGGCTCCCCCGCGAAAACTACCCCCTCCACCGCCGATTCCTCCCCCACCCCCTCTTAACCCCCAAGCAGACGCATCCCTGACGGTGCAAAGCGGAATCAACAGCACGCAAGTCAAAACGACAGGCAGCCGCAGGAAAGACGGACGAGCAAAATGATATCGCGAAACAGTTTTCACTGGTTGTCTCCCCCGGCTTCAACTTCGTTGGTCGTCGACAATTCCGAATCGTCTGCCAGACGAGAGAGCGTCGATGACCCGCTCGCGGGAATCGGCTCTCCAGCGATTTCATGTCCCACCAACTCGACCCGCAATGTGCCATCGTTCTGGAGAGTCATGAGATAGGTTCCGCTCGCGGCGTTGCCATCGCTCAATGTCTGGGTGGACTTAATCATCCAGGTCTCCCCGTTTCGGGACCAGACCCCATCTCCAAAACTTCCGTCAGCGTGAAAACTCCAAGACCGAATCTCCAGGCTGCGCGGATCCCAACCGATGATCTGCGTCCCCTGACGGGCAAAGTCTTCCCCATCTTGCAGATGGAACGAGCGAATCAAAAAGCTGCCGTTTGGAGACCAGCGAAAGGTGGAAACGATCGGCGTTTCGGCGGCACTGTCGACCCATGTTCCGATGAGGAATTCCAATTCCCCAAGTCGGTCCGCGGCGCCCAGCGCAATTGGCGTTGACCACTCACTCACGGTGTCGAATAGCCATGCCTCCTCCTCTTTTTTCAGGATTGCGGAGAAGGAGGACTCGCTGGCAATGCCCTCGCCAAAAATCGTCGTCGTCCGGCCCTCGACGTTGGCGATCGACGGAGTCAGAAACCGGACAGAATCAACAGTTCCCGTCAATTGAAGATCCGGCCGCTCCTCAAACGTCTTCGAGAAATCTTTATGAAGTGCATCGCGCCCATCGACCTGTTCTCCCGAATCCCGATCAAGAAATCGGGCCTGTTCGCCCCACATTTGTGAGATCGCATCGGCATCATGTTGATTGAAGGCCTGAACGTAGGACTCCAAAAACGTTCGGAGTTCGGCTTCGTCGTCCGCGTGGACAACGTGTGTGTTGAACACGATCAAGAGTGAAGCCAAAAGGGACGGAAGCCGCGACATGAGACGCTCCACGTTGTTTACAGATGGGAAAGATGACACATTGAAAACCGGATCGATTTGCGATTCACATAAAGAAGAAACCGACCGACGATCGGTCGTTAAGATAACCCAGTAAGGTGATATTTGCTCTGCTGAGCGGGCGTTTCGAATTCCGGTGCGACATGCCCAAGGCATCTTTCGCCACTCCCCTTGCTTGAGGCAACATCACCGCTTCGTTTTCTGATACATCCGTTGGGGCGGGGACCTAAGTCATCGACGCCTGATAGATACTTTCGATCGAATCGTTGAGCATCCGATTGAACTCGTCATCAGTCTGTTGGGCGGAGAGTCCTTCTGTGAGGGCACGGGAGAAACTCGCACGCATGTTGTGGTTTCGGGCAAGCAACGCATTGGCTTCCTCTCGCGAGTATCCTCCCGACAGGGCAACCACCTTGAGCATGTTCGGATGGTCGATGCATTCCTTGTAAAAGTTGTCTTCGCTGGGAAGGGTCAACTTAAACATCACCAGTTGTCCGGCCTCTAACGTGTTGAGTCCATCGATCAACTGCGGTCTGAGAATCCGCTCGCACTCGGCCTTTTCCGGACTGTGAATGTCGATCTCCGGCTCAATGATGGGAACAAGTCCAGCAGCCACGATCCGTTTCGCGATCTCGAATTGCTGATTGACGACTGCCTGAATGCCGTCTTGGTTGGCTTTGAGGATCACGGACCGCATTTTCGTCCCAAAGATGCCCCGTTCATTGGCTCGTTCCAACAGGGAGTCGAGGTTGGGAATCGGCTTCATCAGCCGGACGCCGGATTGCTCGTCCTCCAGTCCCTTGTCGACTTTCAAAATGGGAACGACATTCTTTTCTTCCCAGAGGTACTCTGCGGTGTATTTTTGGCCGATTTTGCGGTCCATCGTGTTCTCAAACAAGATGGCCGCGAGGATTCGGTCACCATTGAAACTCGGACTCGTCATGATTCGAGTTCGCATCTGATGCACCAGATCGAACATTTCCTCCTCGTTGGAATATTCGCTTTCCGAGATCCCGTAAAGTCGCAGTGCCTTGGGTGTGCTTCCTCCGCTCTGGTCAAGTGCCGCGATGAATCCCGGCCCAGATCGCATTTTGGTGAGTTGTTCCTCGTTCATCGCCGGTCTCCCTGTTTCAAAATCCAAATCGAGTGGGAAAACTCCTCCCTCTCCAAATGATGCTACGTCAGACACTCTGGAATCGCAATCTGACGCCGCTTGTCGCAAAAGCATTTGGCTCTGCGATCAAATGAATCCCCATTCGAGAACGTCCGCTCCCGTCAATTGGTAAGGGTTTCTTTCGTCGAGGCGGATTTTGTTCAGTGAAACTTGAGTGAAATCTCGCGGGTTCACGAGTTGCCGCACTGTCTCCGCCGGAACAGTCGGGAATGGCAATTCATGTCTCGAACAACAGGGCAGAGAATTCGGGGAGATGGAGACACCATTGCTCACTGATGGCATATCGTTGAAGAGAATGGATCGATTTGGAGTCAAAACGGAAGCTGTCACTCGAAGGGGAGTCTTTCGATTGGCTTGCTGACAAAAAACGAGTGCCCGCTCATACCGCAGAGTTGTCGAGGAGATATCATGCGTGTTTACGCCTGTGACGACCAACCACACATGACGACATTGGTGAAGGCCTCACTCAAACGGGATCAACATCAAGTGGAGACGTTCTCGGATGGGATCTACGCTTGGGACCGGATCCGGAAACAACCACCTGATCTGCTCATCTGCGATTGTGAAATGCCGGAGATGAACGGACTTGAGCTTTGCCGTCGAATTCGCGAAGTCCCCGAACTGGCCGGACTTCCCATCATCATGCTCACGGCCAAAAGCTACCAACTTCCGGAGGAACGCTTGAAAAAGGATCTCCAGATTCTGGAGATCCTTCCAAAGCCATTCAGTCCAAGGGAACTTCGACAACTGGTGATGGTTGTCGACAAAGCAACAGCAACGGTTTAACTGGTTGCAGTCACATGTTTGTCGGTTACCGCTTGGTCCAATCCACTCCCGACATCTCCGCGAGTGCCAGCATCAAGGCGTGGGTGCCGTTCTTTCCCCAGCCCTTCGCTTTGACGGACTGATACAACTGCTCCGCGAGTGCCAATCCCGGCATGGACAGTCCCATCTTTCGGCTTTCGGCCAGGGCGATGCCCATGTCCTTAATGAAGTGTTCGACAAAGAACCCCGGATCAAAGTTGTTGGCCATGATCCGCGGTCCGAGGTTGGACAATGACCAACTCCCCGCAGCTCCGGTGGAGACCGACTTCATCACGGTTTCCAAGTCGAGGCCAGCTTTGTAGCCGTAGAGCAGGGCTTCGCAGACCCCGATCATCATCGAAGAGATCAGAGTTTGGTTGACCATTTTTGTGTGCTGTCCAGCTCCTGCGGAGCCCTGATGGACAATCGTCTTGCCCATCGCCTCCCAGCAGGGCTGTAAAGCGTCGACAACCTCTTTGTCCCCGCCGATCATGATGGAGAGCCGGGCTTCCTTGGCGCCGACATCGCCACCGGACACGGGAGCATCAACCGAGTGGACTCCTTTGGCCTTCGCAGCTTCAGAGATCTCGACCGCCAACGACGGTTCACTCGTCGTCATATCCACGAGGACATTGCCCGATTTCGACCCGGCAAGAGCACCGTCGTCCCCCAGGAAGACTTCTCGCACGTCATTCGGAAATCCGACGATTGCGAAAATGACATCTGAGGCTTCGGCCACTGCTTTCGGGCTGTCGGCCCAGGTGGCTCCCTTGTCTAAGAGTGCTTTGGCCTTTTCCTTGGAGCGGGTGTACACGGTGGCGGAGAACCCCTTGTCAATCAGGTGCCCACACATGCTGGAGCCCATGACACCTGTGCCAATCCAGCCAATTTTCGTTTGTCCCGGGGCAATCGTCAGTCCGGCCATTGTTTCTTTCCGCTGCTATTGATGAGTGAAAAATGGTGCTTCTTCGGAGTTTAAGCAACTTTTTCCCGGAGTTCACGCCGGTCAGCTCGGAACCGATGTTGCCTGATTTTCCCTTTTCTTTTAGAACGCCGAATTCGAACACGGAAATGAGATGGACCCAAATGCAAGGAAGCAGCGGATGTCCTTCACTGCCAATGAGTTAGCAACAAAAATCAACGCTCAAGTACTGGGAGATGGGACCCTCCTCTTGACGGACGTCGCATCCCTGGACGCCGCCCGTCCCAGTCAGTTGTCTTATCTGGAAAGCCGGAAACAACTTGGGGCATTCAAGGCGAGCCAGGCGGGAGCCGTCCTTGTCACGGAAGACTTGGCGGATGATGTGGTTCGTGGGGATTGCACTGCGATTCTGGTAGATCAACCCCAGGCGAAGTTCATCGAAGCGATGCTATTGCTTCGCCCGCCGAGAGAACACGGGGATGTTGGTGTTTCCCCCCGGGCGATTGTCTCTGAAACCGCCCAAATCGGCGAAAACTGCCAGATCCACGCGGGTGCTCAGGTTGGAGACGATGTCATTCTGGGAGACCGATGCGTCGTCGGTCCTGGAGTGATCATCGGCGCCGGCTGTCAGCTCGGAGACGACTGTCACTTGTACGCCAACGCCGTTCTCTATCCCGACATGCGAATCGGAAATCGGGTCATCATTCACGCCAATGCAACCATCGGCTGCGATGGTTTCGGGTACCGTTTCGTCAATGGCCAACTCGTCAAGATTCCTCACACGGGAACCGTGATCCTCAACGATGACGTGGAAGTCGGGGCGGGGTCGACCATTGACCGAGGGATGATCGAAGCGACCGTCATCGGCCAGGGAACCAAGATCGACAACCAAGTTCAGATCGCCCACAACTGCCGGATCGGCCGGGGGAATGCGTTTGCCGCTCAAGTGGGTTTGGCGGGCTCCGTGACCACGGGGGACTATGTCCAAATGGGTGGCCAGGTCGGCATCGCGGACCATTGCAACATTGGCAGCGGAATCAAATTCGGCGGGCAGGCGGGAACCTTCGGAAATGTGACCGACCCGGGTGTCTACCACGGAACCCCCGCCCTGCCCGAGAAAGAAGCGATCAAACTCCATCTGACTCACGTCAAACTCCCAGAACTTCGCAATCAAGTCAAAAAGTTGACGGCCCAAGTCGCGGCCCTCGAAGCGCAACTCGCCCAGTCGGCTCCGCCATCCTCCCAGCGGTCGGCCGCCTGACGTTTCCTCGATAAATCCTGTCTCCCTGACCTCGACCACTGCCCCCTACGTTGATGGCAGCCGCAGCCACCGTTCGCGACTCGCACGTAACACTTCGATGAAAACTTCCATGTCGGACTCCTACCGAGAACGAATCTTGCCGATCCTGCCTCGCCAGGGGGAACCCATCGGCCTGCTCGCAGGTTGGGGTCGGTTTCCCGTGGTCTTCGCCGAGTCCGCCCAGCGTCAGGGGTACTCCGTGCAGTGTATCGGGATCGAAGGCATGGCCCCCGATGAACTTGGCGAGGTCTGCGACACCTATCACACGGCTCCCCTGGCCCGCATCGGCACCGCGATTCGTTTCTTCAAAAAGCGTCAGGTTCGCAGTGCCGTGATGGCGGGCAAAGTCGAAAAGCGGGTGCTGTTCGACCCGTTGCGGTTCTGGAATCTGCTTCCCGACTTCCGCACGCTGCACATGTGGATGCGGTACTGCACGGAAAACAAGAAGGATGACACGCTGCTGTTGGCGGTGATCCGCGAATTTGAACGGGACGGCATCTCTTTCCGCTCCGCGTTGGATTTCTGTCCGGAGATACTCGTGAAACACGGCTTCCTGACCAAACGGCAACCGACCCCCGCCCAGTGGAAAGACATTCACTTCGGCTGGACACTCGCAAAGGAGATGGGCCGCCTCGACGTCGGCCAGACGGTCGTCGTCAACGACACCGCCGTCATCGCTATCGAAGCGATTGAAGGGACGGACGAATGCATCAAGCGGGCCGGATTGCTCTGCCGACGAGGCGGGATGACCGTCGTCAAGGTCGCCAAGCCGAACCAGGACATGCGATTCGACGTTCCCACGGTCGGCGTGCAGACCATTCAAACCATGCGTGAAGCCGGCGCCCGTGTCCTCGCGATCGAGTCTTCGATGACGATTCTGTTGGACGAACCCGAAGTCCTGAAGCTCGCCGACAAACTGGGGATCACCATCGTCTCGCTTAAAGCCGAAGAGCTCCAACTTCGCGGTGTCGCGTAGCCAGCTCCGACGACTCCGTCGAGATTCCGGTATACCGAAGACCGTGTGAACGGAAATGAATGGGACAGGTTGAGTGCCATCCGCCGGAGGTGTACGACTCTTGCGGCACCCCCTTGGAAGACGACGATCCAAACCCTGGGCGACAATCGGTTTCTGATTCCCAGGTGGCGCCGAGTCGAACGGAAATCATAACGACTCGGGATTTTTAATATGGGTTCGACGTGGCTTTATCAGCGAGAGTGGGAATTGAACTTCCACTCCGGTTCATCAGACGGGGGGCTTCATCCGCTTCGCCATCAACTCACTCGTCAAAGCCTTTGAAAGGCCGAAGCGATGGTAAGATGGTCGGGGAGAAATGGAATCAACATCAGAGTCGCTGATTCTTAACGGATCGACGATGGCGCTCCGAATTTCGCGTTGAGCCTCAAGGGCAGACGGCGTGCTTTTGGCGGTCCCCCCGAATGAATTCCATGGTGATGTATTCCGTTTGCGGATAAGAAACAATCAACGTTTCCGGCGTGTTCGAGGACTTCACCAGCGGCTCGACCTCCCCTCATTTCACCGGGCGTTGTGGTCGGAGCTTGGCACTAAGATTTGGTCCAAGGGGTGTCTTATGCGGACCCGTCTGGGCTGGCGATGACGACGACATAACCGTTCGGGTCGCGGAGCCAGAGTTCCCAGTGGTTGGGACCGAAGTCTCCTTCGGGGGGATTGCGATGACGGTCTCGAATGACATCGACTCCGATGGCCTGGGCGCGAGCAACAGCTCCATCGAAATCCTCGACCTCAAACCAAAGTAAAACTCCATTTCCGATCGGGAGGTCGGGGTTTCCGAGTGGGCCATGATGGTGGTCCTCCTCCCAGTTGTGCAGTTGCAGGGTCAACCGGCCATCGACGACAAGGCGTTCGTACTCCTTGCCACCATGAGCGCTCTTCGCTCCCAAAACATGCTGATACCAGCGGCTGCTTGCTTCGACATCATGCACGCAAATCATTGGTTGGGGACGCATGACGGCTCTCAATCTAACATTTCTCAGTCAACCCGTTTCGCAGCGCACTTCAGGTGCGCTACGAAACAAACCGCACATCAAGTGCATCAAGTGCGCCGCGAAACGGAAGGCCTTAGCTTTTGCCATGTAACATCGCCGCGACATATCCGACGGCGTTCCCCTGCTCTTTTCGAACCTGCTTGAGCGTGTCAAGACGCCCGGCTTTGACGCAGAGTTCCTCAAAGGAAATGCTCACATCCTCTCCAAGATTCGCGAGATACTTCGCGGAGAGGTCCACGGCTTCGTCCAAGTGCTCACTGCGGATGAGCAAGTCGACGAGCACATACGCCAACAGCGGCTTGTCCTGCTCATCTGGTTCGGCCTCCAGTTTGTCGCGAAAATATTGCAGTCCCTCTTCGCGATTGCGGTCGAGGAGGACGTTGAAAAACTGAATGTGAGCCGGATAGAACTCATCAAACGGCGGCTCCGCGTCATACTGAAATTGCGGGTCGAGATGGCGGCCATACTCCGCGAGGTCGGCGGCGAGTTTCAACTCCTCGGCCGGGGCTTCGATTGACCGGGCGAAGCGAACCACCGAATTCAGATGGGAAACGTCGATATGGTAATTGCCGCCTTCAAACAGCCAGTCCCGTCCCTGAATCAACTCCGCGAGGGATTGGCCAGGCGGCAGCATTGGAATCCGCTGCTCGACGTGGCGTCGCACCGACTCCGTCAATTCTTCGTGAAGGTGGCGGACCATCAGTTTGGCGCAGGCATTTCGATACTCCTGGCTCATCTGGGACAAGGCTTGGTCGAGAGCCGTGATCGTGCTGCAAGTGCCGTGTGCCTTGAGCATCCATTTGACTCCTTTGATTGGATTGACTCCCTGGTACAGGGCAATCTGGAGGAGACCTTCGAGCCGTTCGTAGTCGTCAATGTTGTCGGGTAGCTGATCCAGGGCTTTGGCGACCTTCTCTGGTTCGCGGATGACTTGCAGGTACATCCAGCCGTTTTGAATGTCTCCTTGTGCGAGAAAAGCTTCTCCAGTCTCTCTCGCCGCCTCGACATAAGTCTTTTCAACGTCTTTTCTTTTCTCCTCGGGAACGTCCTGAAGCGAGGACGGCCGCGACAACGGCAGTCCCAACTCGAATTTGCGGGCGAGCATCCGGGCGTCGAACAGCTCGTGCAACTGCTTTTGCTCTTGCAGGTTACTGATCAATCGTTCAATTGCGGCTTTTGGGCCACCGGACTGAGAGGCGGAGTCGAGTTGATCGAAAAGGATTTGTTCCATGGGAGGTTCCCCGGTGTTCTGGTTTCGGCCAGCCAATGGGAGCCGGCCATCAATCGGCAAATGTGTGTTGTTCGCAACTGATTATGGCAAAAGCGGCTAGCATCGGCACGCGTCGCTGTGATAAAGTTCGCGATTCCTTTTTTGGCGGGTCTCCGTTGAGAGAGGCCGCAGTGTTGCGGCTTCGCGGTTTCCCCCTCCCACAAACATCTTGTGGCGGGCACTCTGCGTAGGAGTCGCTCGTGGCGATTGTCGCCGAACTGTTTAACAAGGTTTCTCATGGTCGATCGTAACCTCCTTCGTGAATTTCAAGTAGACGACGCAGAACTCGACGCCGCATTGGGCGGCGAACTTGGAGACTGGATCTCCAACGAAGATGAACGGATGGATCACGTCTATCACAAGACGTCGAGCCCGTTTGACTCGAATCAATTGGTCAATGGCCGCGTACTCAGCATCGAAGGGGACGAAGTCCTCGTCGACATCGGGTACAAGAGCGAAGGCATGGTTCACCTCAGCGAATGGGGTGACGACGAAGAGAAGCCGGAAGTTGGCGAAACAATCGAAGTCCTGCTCGAGGAAATCGAGGATGACTTCGGGCTGGTGCTGCTCTCGAAGCGAAAAGCGGACCGGCAACGGGACTGGAACTGGGTCGTCTCGCACTATGGTGAGGAAGACACCATCAAGGGGCTCGTCGTCCGCAAGATCAAAGGAGGCCTGCTGGTCAATATTGGGGAGCAACTCTCTTCCAGCGGAGCTCGCGGCGTCAACGTGTTCTTGCCCGCCAGCCAGGTGGACGTCCGCCGTCCGCCGGATATCGGCGAGTTCGTGGGGAACGAAATCGAGTGCGAGATCCTCAAGATCGACGATGCCCGCAAAAACATCGTGGTCTCCCGCCGTCGGAAGATCGAACGGGAACGTGCCGACCTCAAACGCCAGTTGATGGCCGAGATCGAGGAAGGTCAAGTTCGGAAGGGAATCGTCAAAAACATCGCCGACTTCGGTGCATTCGTCGACTTGGGCGGAATCGATGGCCTGCTGCACATCACCGATATGAGCTGGGGCCGGATCAACCATCCCACGGAGATGGTCCAGATCGACGACGAAATCGAGGTTATGATCCTCGGCATCGATCGCGAAAAAGAAAAGATCGCCCTTGGCCTCAAGCAGAAGTTCCCCAGCCCCTGGGAGAACGTCGAGGTCAAGTACCCGGTTGGCTCCCGCGTCAAGGGAGAAGTGGTCAACGTCATGACCTACGGAGCCTTCGTCAAACTCGAAGACGGCATCGAAGGTCTCGTCCACATCAGCGAGATGTCCTGGACTCGCCGTTTGAACCATCCCAGCGAGATGGTCCAGATCGGCGATGAAGTCGAAGTGGTGGTGCTTGGCATCAACACCGAGAAGCAGGAAATTTCTCTCGGCATGAAGCAGACCCAGCCCAACCCCTGGGACAACGTCACCGAGAAGTACCCCGTCGGGAAAACCGTCAAAGGGACCGTTCGCAACCTCACCAATTACGGAGCCTTCATCGAACTCGAAGAAGGGGTCGACGGCCTGCTCCACGTCAGCGACATGTCCTGGACCAGAAAAATCTCTCACGCGAGCGAAATGCTCAAGAAGGGAGACGAAGTCGAGTGCCAGGTGGTCTCCGTCGACGAGGAACGCAAGCGGATCGCCCTCGGCCTCAAGCAGTTGGATCAGGATCCCTGGGAAACCCGGATTCCCGAGCAATTCAAGCCGGGAACCATCGTCAAAGGGAAGGTCACCAAGATCACCAACTTTGGTGTGTTCGTGGAACTCGAAGAGCAACTCGAAGGCCTGCTGCACGTCTCCGAACTGACAGAAGGGGATGAAACGAAAGACCCCGAAGATATGGTCAACGTCGGCGACGAGATCGAAGTGAAGGTCCTGCGAATCGACACCGACGAACGGAAGATCGGACTGAGCATGAAACTCGATGCCGACATCGAGGAACTGCAGGCCGAATCGTCCGCGACCGACAGCACTGGCCGTGAACTCAAAGGGGGCATGGGCGACTCCTCCGGTCCGCTGTTCAAGATGAACGCTCCGGAAGAAGAATAATCCGAGTCGGTTCGACAAACGAAAGCCTCTAGCCCCCGGACACCTCTCCGGGGGCTTTTTTAATGGACTCCTGGCGCTCTACGGTGAGCGCCCCTGGTCGGTCTGCCCGCCACGGCAGCTCCCGTTCATCATTCGGCCAAGCCCCCCGTCACTGCTCCCCGCGGCGTGAACGGTTACCGCAGTTTCACAAGCGTGAAACGAGCGAAGGCGAACAATCCAGAACAGATGGACGAGGATGGTTCCGGAGACACTGTCCCCTTGGGTAACCCACTGCTCGCGGTGAAATGGGGTAGCAGAGTCGCTGGGTTCTGCAAAGTCCGACTTCGGGACCAGCACGAAAAAAGTGGGGACTGTCTTCGGAATCAAGTCCCCACGACAATGGCGACCGGCATGGTGAACAGGTCGATTCGCTCCAGGGAGGATAGCTGAAATCCCGCTTGTCTCATGAGCTTTTCCAGGGGGATCGGCCGGCAATCGACAATGTGGGGGAAGTGCGAATGCATCCAGATATACGTGCGTTCGAGTGGGCTTTCAGTGTCTCCGTCTGCGACCGTGGCCATGCTGACGATTCCCAAGCGGCCTCCGGACTTCAGGACACGGCGACATTCCAAAAGAACCTTCGGGATGGTCTCCATAGGAAACAACTCAAGCGTAAAGCTCATTGTCACCGCGTCAAAGGACTCGTCAGCAAAAGGCAATGGCGGCACAGCCCCAACGCGTAGTTCGACTTGGTCCTGCAAACCGGCGTCCGCCAGTCGCTTGTGTGTGACGTCTCGCATCCCTGGGGAGATGTCGATTCCTGCGACATGTCCCTGCACTCCCACGGCATTCGCCAACTGCACCAGAGAATGTCCAGTTCCGTAGCCGATTTCCAGGACCGACTCTCCCCGCTGGGCATTCAAAGCCTGAAGTCCCTTCTCCCGGGCGAGATGTTCTCCCCCATCGGCAATGAGGTCGTAGACATGGCTGATGCGATCGTAAAACTGCTGGGTGACGTTGGCCATCGCGTGAATACCTCTGTTCAAAAATCCGGCGGAGTGGCTGGGGTCAGGGTGTCAAGAATGTGCGAGATTTGAAATTGGACGTCAATGACAAC
>JAGQQQ010000127.1:8343-18267 GCA_020426125.1 Planctomycetaceae bacterium | reverse complement strand
GGGATTGTCGAGCGTCACGCGACCGAGGTTTCGGCAACGTGGGAAAATTCGAAATGGGGATCGCTCGGTCAGATTCCCAGTGCTTTCCAGATGGCGACCCGGGAAAACTGGGAAGAGTGAATCGATCGATTCGTCAACACTGGGGATTCCGAGCCCAATCGTGGAAACTTTTCGTCGAAATGATTCAGTCCTCGAATTCCCCATCGAAACCGCCTAGAATACGCGGCGAACTAACTCTGAGACGCAACGTCTCTCCCTCGAACTTCGATTCCAAAGACACAGCGAACTCCAAAAGTACACCGAACTCCAAAAGTACAGACAACGGATGGCAGATACGGGATCTCAAATCATGGCTTCGCAGTCGGCTCCGGAGGATTCGCCGATCAGCTCCGACGTGTTCAACGGACCCGCCGACTGGAATCATGTTCCCCGATATTCCGCAAAGGTCTTCTCCGAGGAAACTCCGCTGATCTTGGAAAGTGGTCAGGCACTTGGCCCCATCAGCGTTTCTTACCAGACTTACGGGACGCTTTCCCCTCGAAAAGACAATGTGGTTTACATTTGCCACGCATTGACGGGCGACGCACATGTCGCGGGTCGCCATGATCCGGAGGAACGCAAACCTGGCTGGTGGGACGGCTTTATTGGCCCGGCAAAAGCAATCGACACGAACAAATACTACGTCATCTGTTCGAACGTTCTGGGAGGCTGTCAGGGAACGACAGGACCTCGGTCGATCAATCCGGCGACGAATGAGCCCTACGGACCGGAGTTTCCCTTCATCACGATTCAGGACATCGTGAATGTCCACAATTCGTTGCTCGATCACCTGGGGATCGACAAAGTCCTGGCCGCCGTCGGAGGAAGTCTCGGTGGAATGCAGGTCCTTGATTGGGCGGTCCGCCGCCCCGATCGGCTTGAAGCGGCGTTGGTGTTGGCTTCGGGGGCGAAATTGAATGCTCAGGGGATTGCGTTCAATGCCGTGGGCCGACGTGCCATTTATGCTGACCCGTTGTTCCGGGGCGGTCGATACTATGACGAAGCGGAAAAACCCCAGTTTGGACTGGCTCTCGCCCGAATGGTGGCCCATATCACCTATCTCTCAGAGGAGTCGATTGAACGCAAGTTTGGCCGCAAGCTTCAGAATAGCGACGAGTTTGCTTACAACCTTCGTGAGGAAACCGAATTCCAAATCGAGAGCTATCTCCACTATCAGGGAAAACGGTTCGTCGAACGTTTCGATGCGAACAGTTATCTGTTGCTGACCCGCGCGATGGATTATTTTGATCTCGCCGAGGGGCGAGAACCCCTCACGTCGGTTCTGGAAAAGGTCCAGTCCAGAATGCTCGTTGTCTCTTATACGTCAGACTGGCTCTTCCCCACGTCCCAAAGCCGAGAGATCGTTCGGGCCATGGTCGCCGCCAAACGCGACGTCACTTTCTGTGAATTGAACAGCCCTTATGGTCACGATGCTTTCCTCGTCGATGCGGAACTCCCGAAGCTCGAAAAAGTTGTTGTTCCTTTTCTCTCCCAAACTTATCAGTCGACACAAAAGAATGGAGGGAGGAGCAAGAAGCAATGACAGGGGGGGGACGATCTCACCCTTTGTCATCTGATCCCTGTTTCCGATCGATCCATGTGTGCCAAGCGAATTCATCTTCCTGATCCGCGTACGACCGTTGCTAATGATCTGATTCTTCAGCAGATCGAGTGGGGGTCGCGCGTCGTCGACCTCGGTTGTGGCGACGCGCAATTGCTTGATGAACTCCGAGACCGAAAGAACTGTGACGTCTTGGGGGTGGAATTGGATGATGAGGCGTTTCTCGAAGGCATTGCCCGCGGGGTTCCGATTCTCAAGGCGGACCTCAACAAGGGGTTGGAAGATTTGCCGTCAAACGGCTTTGACTACGCCGTCTTGAGCCAGACATTGCAGCAGATCAATCGTCCCTTGGAACTGTTACAGGAGATCTTTCGCGTGGCGCATCGGGCTTTGGTTGTTGTGCCAAACTTCGCTCATTGGCGGGTTCGAATTCAGGTGGCCATGCGAGGTCGGGCTCCGGTGACCGACTTTCTCCCGTATGAATGGTACGAATCCCCGAATGTCCACTTCCTGTCGATGCTCGATTTTCGGGAACTGGCTGCTCGGGGCAATTTCCGTATCGCAAGAGAGATTCCGATCGTCGGAAATCGAGCGGTACAAGACGCCTGGATGCCGAACCTTCGGGCCCATAGCGCGTTGTATCTGTTAGAACGTGCCGGAGAAATGAAAGCCTGATGCCCCCCTCCTCGCCTCCTGGTCTTGCGCGATTGCCGACGAGGATTCGGGGGACTCTTTGCGTCTGTTTCGTAACGTTAGTTCCCCCTTTTACAATCGGACAAAATGCCCGTCGACGTTACGGGTGTTTCCTGTCCACGGCTCGCTTGATGCCGGATTGCCAAGTTGAAAGCGGAGTGAGGCACAGCCGATGACGACACAGATCCATTGCCGATGCGAGTCGTGTGGGGAAACGTTTTTTGTGGACGAAGGGACCGACATCGAGTCTCTCAATTGTCCACATTGCGACGGCGATAATGTCCACCACGCGCCGGACCTTCCGGGACCATGGTCATGGGTGTTTCACGGCCAGTACAGCGTCTACTTTTGGACATTGGTGGCGATCCTCTTATTCGTCGTGGTGTATTTCCGACTCTGGGTCGGACTCTTCCAATGGGCAAACCTGGGGTGATCTCGCGCGGGGGAGTGAGTCGATCGCACTCCCGTCAATGACCGGTTTGGGATTTGAGAACTCCCCACGGGAAGAGCGTCCCTTTCTCCTCCTGTTTGAGACGCCTCAAGAGACCA
Source organism: Planctomycetaceae bacterium (assembly GCA_020426125.1). GTDB lineage: Bacteria > Planctomycetota > Planctomycetia > Planctomycetales > Planctomycetaceae > HKST-UBA70. Next base: position 15,425 of record JAGQQQ010000127.1, on the reverse strand, counting down.
GATTCCAGTTTCCGTGAATCTCGCCGATACGTCAGGTCGCCGAATTTCAGGCTCAACTTTCCAAGGCTGGTAAGCGATGAGTCTGCTCCTTGGGAAACGGTTCGCCATTCTCCGGATCCGGCTCGAATTGTTCGTCGACTGTTGGTCATGGAAACCTCCTTGAGTCTTTGATATATGTCCCTTAATGAGACAGTCGGAAATCTCACTCATTGGATCTCGGAAACGCAACCATCGACTGGGCTGCTGTCATTAACCTCGTGAGTGACTGGGGCGGACATGAAGCTGGTAAAACAGGAGAGGCTTCAGTTTCCGTCTGGTGGAACAATCCAGCGTTATGAAATTGACCTGTGCGAGTTGGGGCCGGACCGGTTCGTTGTCAACTTCCGCTATTCGCGAGGAGGCAATCTCTTCAACGAAGGGACAAAGACGCCCAATCCGGTGACGGAATCGGAAGCCCAACGGATCTTCACAGGGCTGATTGCCAGTCAGCGGGAGAAAGGATACCGATCGTTAGAGGCGCCGGCGGAGAGTTCGCCTGAAGGGTCATCGAACTCGGGCACCATCCCTTCTTCCGAATCATTAGAGTCGTCGAAAATCGAGACTGCCGTCTTAGGGCGGATCCGCTCTGGAAGTTCTACGAAGTCGGGCTGGAAACTCTCCCGGGCTGTCTGGCGCTGCGGAGAACTGAATCTTCACCAGTCGGAACGATACCTACTCGCGTTGCTGGGCACCGACGACTGGATGCTGGACTATTGCGTTGCCTGGGCACTGGGCCAATGTGGATCGGTCGCGTCAGCCGAAGAACTCAGGTCCCTGGAATCTGATGAAAAGGCGCCGGGAACCGTCCGCCGAATGGCAGGGTTCGCGCTTCGGGAAGTTGTGGATGAAGAGCAGCGCAGGCAACTCATTGATGAGTGTCTTGGAAAGTTGCCGAACAAGTTGTCCGAGTTGGCGAGATCGGGGTCGGCTGTCGAGTTTGAAGGGGCCTTCCGCGAGGCCCTGGATCAAGCGCAACCTGACCTTTCGCACGTCCTGGAAATGGTCTACTTCATCGACAATGAAGTCGTCAGACCCGCTTTGTTGAATGCCCTGCGGACATTGAAGTTCGAGCCGAATGAATTTCAACGCATTCGCCACATCTTTAAGGTCGCCGAGATGCGGCGGGACCCTGAGGTTTTCGGGATCATGGCGTTCCGATTCGAAACCACATTCGGGAACTTTCGTAGCGGCCCGCAGTGGCACTACCGGCGTTTTCCCAAGCCGTCGGTTGGTCCCAAACCAGACAAAGCCTACAGCAGCCAAACGCGGGACTATTTCCGGCGACGGATCTGGCGGGTGTTACGGCGTTTTGGAGAGATGGGATCTCCGGAGTATTGCCGACTGGCAGCGGGGGTGCTGCGGCAATTCGATGACAGCACCGGAGGCCAGCCTCAGCAAGTTCGCCGCTACCAGTGGGATCCGCGCAGTCGTCGATCCTCCGTGTCGGTGATCCACTACGACCGTTTCTCGCGGTACGTCGCCTTCAATCGAATCCTCTTCGGCAACAGCCCTCGCTACGCTCCAGACAATTCGAAGATGCGTTTTCGTTGCGTCGAGCCGTATCAGCCTGGAGCTGCTGAACCGCCTGATCGCGAAGAGTCGTTTCCCGAGTTGTGGAACAACGCTCCCGAGATCGTCGTCAACTTGCTGATTGAGAGCCGTTGCAGTCTTGTCCATTCTTTCGGGGTCAAGGTCCTTCAGGCGAACCCCGAATTTCCTCGCGAGATGCCTCTCCCGATGTTGATCTCGCTGTTGGAGGTCCCCTATGAGATCACCCTTCAGTTCTCATTTCAGGTTGCCCGAGAGCGGTTTGATCCCCAAACTCCGGACGGCGACCTCCTCCTCGCCCTGGCTGGATGCGAATACGGCCCCGCCCAGGAACAAGCCCGACAATGGATCCGGGAGTGCCGCGATGCGTTCGCGTCCAATGCGGCATTCTGGGCGGGACTCATCATCAGTCGGCAGGAAGCGACCCGCCGGTTTGCCCGCGACATCCTCAGGGACTACCGGTTGGCCACAGAGACTGAGAAAACCGTGGTCGCGAAGACCTTGGCGGAACTTCGTGAGCTGTCCAACGGGACTATCGCCAAAGATGCTGGGGAAACGCTGCTGATCGTTTTTTCGGAGCTGCTCAAGACGATTGGAGAAGACGTGATCCGGGATCTTGTCCACCATCCGTTGGCCGAAGTCCAGCGGTTCGCGGGGGAGTTGCTCGCGCGGCATGGAACACTGGCGACACATCCTCCCGTGGATCTTCTGAACGCTTTGTTGAGTTCGGAACACGAGTCCGTGCGAAGCGTGGGGGTTCGTGTCGTCACGTATCTTCCGGAAGGCGTTCTTCTCGAAAGCCATGATCTGCTGTTGGCCTTGTCTCGACACGAACGGGAGGACATCCGAGCCTTGATCCGTCCTCGCGTGAAGGAGCTTGCACTGACTCATCCCGACTTTGGACGAGAGATCGCCCGCCGCCTGATTGATGCGTTGCTTCAAGCTGGTGCCCCCGAAGGCGTGCCCACTCATACCGCCCGGTTGCTCAAGGAGGACTTTCGCGAATTCCTGTTCGACGTCTCCGCCGACACAGTCTGGACGCTTCTGGAATCTCGCTCGCCACCGGCACAAGATGTCGGCGGGATGTTGTTGGCAACAAACGTGGAACCCGCGTCGTTGAGCGTCGAAGCGATCGTCAAACTCTGCCACCACAAGATGGCCAGCGTCCGGGAATCGGCTCGGTCGATGTGCGTGCTGCAACTCAACCGGCTCAAGAACGAGCCGGAAGATGCGGTCTTGATGGTCGATTCTCCCTGGGAGGATACGCGACAGTTCGCCTTTACGTTTTTTCGTGAACATTTTTCCGAGGAGGGGGCTCTGTCGGCCGCGGCGTTGATTGCCTTGTGCGACAGCATCCGTCCCGATGTTCAGCAATTCGGGAGAAGCATGGTCACCCGGTTGTTCGAGTCGGATGACGCTCACGTGTACCTCCAAAATCTCAGTGAACATCCCGCCGTCACGATGCAACTGTTCGTCTCCAATTTCCTCGATCAACATGTCGACGGGAGCGCGGAACGCCTTGTTGATTTGAGTCCGTACTTCATCAGCGTTTTGTCGAGAGTGAATCAGGGACGTGCGGCGAAGCAACGAACCTTGGCACTTCTGGAGCGGGAATCGGTCAAGAGTGAGGAGGCGGCTCGAATCGTCGCGGATGTGCTCAGTCGGCTCTCGGCGACGACGTCGGTCCAATACAAAGGCAAAATAGTGGAGATCCTGGCGGCGATTCAGGAACGATATCCTCATGTGGGAATGCCGCTGGAGACGGTTCCGTTGGAGATTCGCGATGGAGTTTAATTATTCCTATCAACGGGACAGCCTCGTCAACAACAAGTCGACGCGAACGCAGATGTCCTTTTCCCCGGACACGCTGCGTCAACCGACGTTCTTTCGAGGAAACTTGCGCCAGCATCTCGCCTTTCGGGAGGCGATCAGCGCCCTGCACCAAGTTGTTGTCTCGGATCAGCGGTTTCATCCCAAGGACAAGTCCGGCTACAAGGAATGGGCCGCCAAGCAGGAGATCATCGATTGGGCGGAGATTGCCCAACAACGTCAGGAGACGAAGGAACGGATCGACGAGATTCGCCAGGAACTCGATGACTTGCGACGCACTCGCGAAGCTCGCATGGGGCCGTTCCGCCGGGCTCAAAAAAAATACTTCGACTATCTCTACCAGTTTGCAAAAGACGCCTGGTTCGTGCTGGATCCCGTGATCACGGTCCATCCCGATGAAGTCTTCTTCGAGTGCTTCAGTCAGGATGAATCGAGCTATGGTCGGCTGAGTGTAAGCTACAACGTCTTCGCCGACGTGGGGGAGTTTGCCTGCGGTACGACGAACATCGACTACTCAGAATCACTGTACAACGAGTTTCAGAAGATTCGCAGTTACAAAACGACGAGCCTCGAGATCGATCCGAGCGGTTTCGAAGTCCAAACGGGCCGGGACGCGGGACATAAGGAAGTCAAGATCGATCTGCCCGACAGTTGGGTCCGGGGGTTTCTCCAGGTCAGCTCGGCGATGTCTCTTCCCATGGTCAGCTTCCAACTCGACCCGATGGACATTCACAACATCTGCTTCCACCTGCGACGCCGAAAGGAGATCAAAGGCCCTCGATCCCTGCGGTATCAACTCACACCCGGCGAGCCGATTCGCGTGGTCTTTGATCCCTGGGGGACGGTCTTGACCTGTTCCCGTTCCATTTATCAGGCAGACGAACAACAAGAGATTCGTGTCTGGGGGCGGCGGCGACTGCACATTCTCGAACGGCTGATCCCCGTTGCCAAGAGTTTCACCGTCCAATTGCTAGGCAAGGGGATGCCGTCATTCTATCTGGCGGATCTCGGAGACATGACCTTCACACTGGGACTCTCCGGATGGACGACGAACGACTGGGCCTCTTCGGCAAACTTTGATCTGCTGGCGCCCCGAGCGGATGTGGACCAACTCACGAAAGTTCGGGTATTCGAGGCGCTGCAGGAGACGTGGTACGAGTCTCCCGATTCACTTGCGGTCCGACTCGGGTTGGATCGGTCCGTAGTTTTAGGAGCCCTCGCAGCGTGGACTCAAGCGGGGCGCGCCATTTGGGATGGCCACAAACAAGTCTATCGTGTTCGGGAACTGGCGCGCGATCCTCTGCCATTGGACCAGTTGAGATTTACGAATGAGCGTGAGGAACATGCCATGCGATTCGTGGAATCGCACCAAGTCAAGATCAAGGACACCTTCGAAGACGATGCCGGAAACCGTGTGATTTCGGGGACGGTGAAGACGCCGAAGCAGAAGTACGTTCCTTCATTGAAGCTCGACCCCGATGAGAGGATTCTCTCCGCGGAGTGTCCATGCAACTTTCATCGGCAGAACGAACTTCGCATGGGACCCTGCGAACATATCCTGGCGATAAGAATGCAGTTTGTGAAACAGCAGCGTCCTTCGTGGCTGAGGACTATGTTGCGTTAATTGATGCGTGAATTTCGATTCGATATAACTTTGAGGAGAACGTCCATCTGAGACATCCACACGGAGCGGAAGCACGAGTGAGCCTTGCAACTTGGGCGGCGTATCGCCGTTCGTGTCAATTGGTTGAAACTGCGTCACTGGTCCGCTCTTGACTGTGCCATTCTCGCACCAGTACGGCGTTTGCGGTGCGAATCCGTTGGATTCAAACTGCCGTACTGGTGCGGAATGGCTTGAGTTGAGCGGCCCAGTCCTCAGAGCCTTTCGAAGGGAAACTCGCCTGCTCCGTGTGGCCTCTTTTCGTGTCTGAGATGGATAAGGGATGCCATGCCGACCCGCCAGGAACTCTACGACCGCATCCGAGAATCATCGAGACAGGAAGTGATCCTGGAAGAGATGATTCAGCTGGGGTTCTGGCCCTCTGGCAGCCAAGTCCCTTACGATCCCAAGGAAGACCTTCGACGCGAACGCGAACTCCAACAGGAACTGCAACAGCTCGCGACAAAGGACCGAAATCTTCAGAACATCGACTATGTCCGGGCTCAGGCTCGCAAGCAGCGACTCGCGGAATCCCGACAAAAGCAAAAGGAAACCAAGGAGCGACGCCTCCGGGAGAAACAGGAACGAGCCTCCGCCTGGCAAGCTCGGAAAGTATCGGAAATCCTCTACTTGGGAGAGGGCGTTTCCAACTCTCTGAATCAACGGGAATCCAACCACGAGAAGCTTTCTTCGGCTGGGCTTCCCCGATTCGACGGTGTGGAGGATTTGGCTCAGTTGATGGGAGTCACCGTGGGAGAACTTCGTTTTCTCGCATACGACCGGGCCGCGTCCCAAGTGACACATTACCGCCGTTTCGGATTGAAAAAGAAAACGGGCGGAATCCGCGAAATCTCCGCCCCGATGCCTCGACTCAAACGGGCCCAGGAGTGGATTCTGAAACAGATTTTGGAGAAGGTGGAAGTCCATGACTCCGCGCATGGTTTTCGCCCGGGGCGTTCCATTCTCACGAATGCTCGTCCCCATGTCGGCCAAGACGTGGTCATCAACCTCGATCTGGAGAATTTCTTCCCGACGGTCACCTTCCCCAGGATTCGCGGCGTGTTTCGGTCGCTGGGGTACTCCGGCCAACTCGCGACCCTGCTGGCTCTCATCTGCTCGGAACCTGAGAAGTCCGAAGTTATTCTCGACGGCCAGCACTACCATGTCGCCCGCAGTGAACGCCGGCTTCCCCAGGGGGCTCCCTCAAGCCCCGCGTTGACGAATATCATCTGCCGCGGCCTGGACGCTCGATTGGCCGCGTTGGCGAGTCGCCTCGAGATGACCTATACCCGTTACGCCGACGACATCACGTTTTCGGGATCAGGGGAAGCGACGCAGACCATCGGGAAAGTTCTCCGACAAGCCCGGTACATTATCGCGTCTGAAGATTTTCGGATTCACCCTTCAAAGACTCGAATTCTGAGGAAGGGAAGCCGTCAGGAGGTCACCGGCCTCATCGTCAACGAACAACTCGGCGTCAACCGGGAGTTACTGAGACGATTTCGCGCCTTGCTATACCAGATCGAAGTGTCTGGTCCGGCTGGAAAACATTGGGGGGGCAAACATGACGTCATGACGTCGATCACCGGATTCGCGAATTTTGTCCAGATGGTCGATCCCGACAAGGGCCGTCCGCTCCAGGAGAAAGTCGCCTCCCTGCAAAAGAAACACGGCATTGGCCAGCGTCGCTACGCCTCTCGGACTCCCTGGAATCCATCAACTGTGGCACCAGATCAGCCATCGAAACCAGGAGGCGAAGAGGTTGCTTATCCGGATTCCGGTCCAAGGGATCGCTTTAGGAATGGAACGCCGGAACCCAAAAAGCCTTGGTGGAAATTCTGGTAGGCCAAGCCCGCGTCACTCAGAACATGTCGCCTATTCGCTCTTCTCGGGATTCCGGAGGCGATGTTGTAGGTACCGCCCATCGACTGAGCGTGTGCTCGAACCCGAGAACTTGGTGGCATTTGATTTCCGGAAATCTCCGATCTGTGACAACAGGGACTTG
>JAGQQQ010000127.1:0-8291 GCA_020426125.1 Planctomycetaceae bacterium | reverse complement strand
CTTTGTGCGTCAGTCTCGGGGAAACGTCTGCGGTGAACTTCCCCCCTCATACGATGGAAAAAAGGCTCTCACTCGAAAACCTTTCGTTGGTGCTGACACTCATTTGCGGGCCATCTACTGACTGTTTTTCTTCATCATTTCCGCGAATCGGCGTTCCACCTCCTCCTGGGAGACGTCTTCAACGTGTGTTCCAATCGTCCATTTATGGCCGAATGGGTCCGCGATGGTTGCGGTACGATCGCCATAGAACTGGTCTTGGAGAGGGCGTTCGACGGTCGCTCCAGCGGCGATCGCCTTCTCAAAGACGGTGTCGACATCCGCGACGTACAACATGATGTGGGCACACAAGGCATTGGTCTTCGTGGGGGCGACGATTCCCATCTCGGGTTGTTCATCGGCGAGCATGACGACTGAGTCCCCGATCTGGATCTCCGCGTGGCCGAGTTTGTCACCCATTTCCAGGCGAAGCTTTTCCGTTGCCCCGAACGCCGACTGGTAGAATGCAATCGCTTCCTTGGCGCCGTCGACAATCAGATAGGGAGTGACCGTATGATATCCGACCGGGACCGGAGAAACAGACATGGGTTGGCTTTCTGAATCGCATGCGAACAAGGACTGGGACACCAATCGGGAACGATCTCCCGTGACCTTTCAATATCTCACTGGTCAACGGGCACAAGTTCCGCTCCCCCGAGCACACGTGCGTGCTGATGCCGGGGACTGCTGTCATAAGTGATCGGTCCCACTTGGTAGTCGAAATTGAACAACAACAGGGTGTCGTCGTCGTTCGCTCGCAGACGCCGTTCGGGGGTGAAGTCTTCGGTATAGATTGCTCCGGTGGAGATGCGCACGTCATCGATCAGCCCTTCAAAGAAAGAGACGGGTGAGCCGTCGCCTTCGGGATCAGCTCCCACATAAAACGGGAGTTGATTTGTGCCGCGAGACCAGTTGGGGTCAACCTCGGTCCGCTCGACCAATTTGCCGTTTAAGAAGAGTGCGACCGAATGGCCATCGTAAACAGACGCGGCATGGTACCACTGGTTGCGTTTGATGACTTCGTCGGTGTCGGCCACGCGATATTTGCCCCCGAGATAAACGCTGGAACTGATGTGTCCATCGGAGAGGAAGATGCTGAACTCGCTGCTCTGAGTCTTCGCAAGAAGGCCGGTTCGAGAGTTCCGCTTGGTTTCCAGAAACCAGCATTCGACGGTGAACGGGCCCTGCGGAAGATTCAACACGTTGGATGGCACAACTACGGCGTCATCAACACCGTCAAGTTGAAGCGCCTTATTGGCCAGCTCACTGGGCGGCTCAGGCAATTGAAGATCGACGGGAATCGGAGTCGTAATCTCTGGAATGGTGTATCGAGTGGTCGGAGCGAGGTAATCCTGTGACAGCACAATGAACGGCGCATCAAACGTGTCATCAAGCGTCTTACTGAGGTAACTCGCGGAAAAGGTGAGGGTGGCGGTCTCTCCCGGCTTCACCTGGCCATGGTCATGGTCGGGATGGAACACCCAGCGATTATCGGCGCTGTGGGGCGTAAGGGTAAAGTCGACCGCCCGGCTCGTGGGATTCTGAACCGAGACTTCAAACTTCGTGGCTTGGGGGCCATCTCCAGAGATCGCTATGGAATTGGAAAACGTCGGCAACTGGTTGGAAAGTGTAACGCATTCGTCCTGCAGCGTTCCGGTGATTTCACGGACGTTCATCGCTTCGCCAACCGGGTAGGAGACCATCGCAACCTGTTTGGGACGGACGGTGACGAGGTGGTAATGGTGCAGGAAACCGGCTTCCGGCACGGTCAATTGATTGCTTGCGCCGACGGTCGCAAGCGTGACATACTCGATGCCATCAAGCGGATCATACCGCATATGGTGAATGTGTCCGGCAAAGACCGCGGTGACATTGCCAGCTTCCTTCAGAAGGGGATGGACCCGAGTCGCCCAGTCGTTGCCGTAGTTGCTCCCCAGCCAGCGAGGGTGATGAAGAAACAGGAATTGATGATCCAGTTGTTTTCCGCGTTCGAGCGACTCTTTCAGGAAGGCGTACTGTTCCTCGCTGATCTTCTGTGCAATCGGGAGACTGTAATTTTTGACTCCCGTGACCGGATCGCCTTCGTCGGAGTAGATCACAATAAAGTTGGAGTTTTTATGCTGGAAAGAGTACCAAAGCGGCCCGAAATGCATTTCGTAATGGTCGTCGTGCTGGTTTCTGGGCATCATCGGATCATCGAGGGGACGCCAGTAGACGTCATGATTCCCCGCGACCGGGAACCATGGGCAGAGAAGTTCATCCATGATCGATTTGAACTCCTTCATCTGAGCCATCCATTCGGGAGTCCGGTTATAGCCGTTGATCAGGTCGCCCACCGTCATCACCAAGTCGGGTTCGATCAAATTCACATCGCGCACGGCATCGGCCAGAATGTTGACTCCGTCGGCTGGACCACCGGTCCGATCTCCGAACACCGCGAAAACGAAGGCGTCTTCCTCGTTGGGAAGCGGCAACACCACTTCGCTTTTTCGCGTGGTATAGAACCGCTTGGAAGTTGGCTTCTCCGTCGCGTGACGATGGTTGAATTTGGACAGATGGCGCTCGTGGATGAGATTCGGCTTTTCTCCCTCTTGTGCGTTTGCCAGAGGAATCAAGCCGAACAAGAATGAGCAGGCCAAGACAATCCGGGGAATCCAGCGGGGCGTGTGACGGAAAGATCTCATCAGTTGGTGGGTCCGTTTTGCGGTGTCAACAACAAGGTATCGAGAGTGCCAGCGAGTGGCCTTCACATTCTCAGCTGTGAGTTCTAGCGGGTCAGCATCGATCACGTAAACCGTGACGATGGGGCCGTGAGTTTTCGCGAAGTTTTCATGGCCGGTCATGAGGAAACAAAGAATCTTCCATGAAATCCAAGTTTCCAATGGCATCTTGAGCCCCAACTGGGCCGCTGAGGGGATGTCACGCCCAGAACCAGGGAGCGCCCCGGGCGAGTTTGACGTCGCTGAAACTCATTGAGCCCATATGAGCGAGGCTTCGTAAGGGTTGACACGCTTGTTCTACACGTTGTAGTTTTACAGCATGTCGTTTTCGGTTCCGGGGGAGATCACCATGCGATTGGTTGGTCGTCAGCTTGCGATCATGAAGGTGCTCTGGGAGCACGGCGAGGCGTCCGTGGCCCAGGTTCAGGAACTCTTGCAGGTCGACCCGCCTTTGGCGTATTCGACCATCTCGACCGTCCTCTCCCGAATGGAGCAGAAGGGGCTCGTCACGCATCGCAGAGAAGATCGCGTCTTTTATTACCAACCCGCCGTGAGCCAGGATGAAGCGGGGCAGACGATGGTCGGAGACATCGTCTCTCGCATCTGTGATGGAAGTCCGTCCCAGCTCGTCAACCATCTCCTGGAGACGGATCAGGTCGATTCGAAAGAACTGCAACGCATCAAGCAGCTCATCGAGGAGCACGAGACCCGGTTGAAGAGCGAGAAAGGGGGGGCGCGATGACCTTGCTCGACCTCACAACTCTTCTGGCGATGTTGCTGTGCACCTACCTCGTCCACTCCACAATTCTGCTCGCGGCGACTTGGTGGCTGTGCGCAAATCGGCGTTGGCCTGATGATCCTGGACTGCGAAGTCAGCTGCTGAAACTGAGCCTATTGGCTCCGCTGATCACGACTGTCGGCGTCACCTATTTGCAGAGTCCACATTGGGGGCACGAGATTCTGCTGACTCGTTCGACTGCGTCCGCGAATATGGACGGGGCGGCTGAGCGAGCCGCACCGCAAACACAACTCAGCGAGTCGCCAACGGACAGTTCAATTTCCGCTCCGTTTGATTCGATCGGTTCAGGGGCCGTCACCGGAGGTGAACCGTTTGGCGAGCCTTTGGCCGCGTCTCCTGCAACTTTCGATTCAGCTTCCCAGACAGTATCCCCCTTAGGTTTAGCGGTTCGGGAATGGACATTTCCAGCAATTGTCCTGTCTTGGCTCTTCGCCATCACCCTTGGACTTTTCCGATTGGCGATGCATTGGAGAAGCTTGCTGCGACTTCGCCATTCGGCTACGGCCATCGTCCATCAAGACTCGTTGGAGGAACTGGACCGGCTGAGGCAGCGGATGGGGATTCGGCAACACGTTGACTTATTGGCCAGTGCACAGACTCAAGTTCCTTTGGCGGCGGGGATCCTCCGACCGTTCATCCTCTTGCCGACAAATCTCGATGGTTCGAGTCATCTAAAAGGGGACAGTCAATTCTCTGCGATGTTGGCCCATGAACTCGCGCATGTGGCGCGACGGGATTCCGTCTGGAACCTGCTGCTGCAGTTGGTCTGTCGCGTGGGTTTTTTCCAGCCGTTGAACTGGCTGGTCAGTCGCGAAGTCCGGCAGCAGATGGACTTCTCCGCCGATGCGTTGGCGGCCAGGGCACTCGGGGAGCCGATGTCCTTGGTCCGTTGCCTGTATGCAACGGGGAAACGATTGAGCAATCGCCGAAAGGCCTTTCCCTCGTCCTTCGCACTCGCTTCCGGGATGGCACTGTTTGAATCCACTCTCGGGCAACGTGTCGACGCCTTATTGAACATGGAACGAAACTCGGATCGCCAAACTTCGTGGAGTCCCACGACGATTCTCATTCTCACCACGGTCGCGGCGGCGCTGGTCTCCGTTTTGGCGCCGCGTGCTGTCGTGGTCGCTTCCAACCCGCAACCCTCCTCTGATCACAGGAATGACGACATGAACAAAAGTCTTGCCTCGATGTTGGTCCTCGCCGGGTTGAGCATTCCCGCGAGCGCCGAGGATCCGACGCCGTCCCCGGAAAAAACGCGAGCGGAGGTCGCACCACTCAAGACGACCCCCGACGAACTTCCAGACGGGGTGCGCGGGTTCAACGGGATGCTCGTCGGGCGACTCGCGGCCAAGGATGCCGAACGCGGCACGTTCACCGTGTTGGTGGACGCTGTTCCGCGCGTCTGGAGAAACAGCAGCGCTGAAGATCCCCGTCGCCTCGTCGGAAAGACGATCACCGTCACTGGGGTGTTCGGAAAGTTTCTGGATGTCCTCGTGGTCACTCGCGTGGGAGAGACGGTCGAATTCGAGTGCAAGCATGATGGGGACATCCTCGTGTTCCCCGGAGAACTGCTCCGCAAGGTCGCTCCCTACGATCCGGCTGATTACCCCGTTTTGCCGGAAGAGTTTCGTGGCTTTCAAGGACAACTGGCCGCCAAAATTCTCAAAAAGGATCCCGAAACCTTTGAACTGATTCTCCATGTGGATCGCGTGGTGAAAACGTGGGACGACAGCTCCGCCAAGAATCCACAGAGCATCGAGGGGAAAACTCTGATGCTGGCTGGTTTCTGGAATCGACGCGAGGCGTACCATGATCTGAAGGTCGGCGAACGAATCGAAGTGGGGATGAAACATATCGGGATGCGATCCGACCATCTAACCGTCGCCGAGGCCATTAAGAAGACCGGAAAACTGAGCGACACTCTCAAGCAGGGGGATGGCAAAGCCATGTCTCGACGTGAGTCGATGGAGCGGAAGGATCCCCAGCGCGGCTTTCGAGGAATGCTCGTCGGGCGACTGGTGGAAAAGGACGCGGAACGGGGCACGTTCACGGTGACCGTCGACGCTGTCCCACGCGTCTGGGAAAACAATCGCTCGTCGAGCCCCAAGTCCCTGATTGGAAAGAATGTCTCCGCGGAGGGAGTGAGTGGCCGAATGATTGATGCCCTCGTCGTCGCCAGAATTGGGGACACCATCGAATTCGGAGCATTGCATGACGAGGGGCCGCGCGTCCGCGTTGGCGAAGTCCTGCGGAAGGTCGCTCCAGTGAAACCTGGAGATTACCCGGTACTGCCAGACGAGTTCCGTGGGTTCAAAGGGGCCGTCACCGCGAAAGTCGTCCGTAAGGGAGACGAGTTATGGGAACTCATCGTCGAAGTGGAAAAGGTGCATGAGACCTTCGAAGGAAACCGAGCCAAGTCCCCCGAATCGATTGTCGGCGAACAACTGATGCTCGCCGGGTTCTGGAATCGCAAGGACGAATTCCACAATATCAAAGTCGGGGATCGGATTCGTTGTGGCATGAATCACCCGCAACTTCTCAGTGATCACATGACCGTGATTGAGGGGATCCGCAAGCTGCAATCAGAAGCGGAATCCGAGTAGAACCGTCTCCGACGAGCGGGGGGCATCAGCCCCCTGTCTCCGATGCCTTAGGGGGCACCGATCAATAAGTGTCTCGATTTCGTAATGACTGGGCAGTGGGTCGCTGATAGTGGGTAGGAACAACAGATAAGAGCGAATGATTCCTGCAACGGTACAAATCCTAACCCCTAATAACTACCCACTATTGGCTTTGCGGAGACCGTCCTATGTGGAGGATTCTGACATCTCCGAGAACGGGACAGTTATTTCCAGGTCACTCCTTATCTGAGTGTTGTCGAAGTTGCCACACCGTCTGACCGTTTTCCGTGACGTACCGTCGAGACGACTCATGCCCCAAGTTCCACGACGTCCCAGCCTGCCCGTGATCTTCGTGTTCTTCATCGTCTGCGGTTCCATATCTTTCGTACGAGGAGCAGACGTTGTTCCTCCCGTGGATCAACGTTTTGCACCAGCAGCGATCGACGAAGTCCCCAACTTTCAGCGGCACGTCAGCCCGCTGTTGGGGCGGCTTGGATGCAATGGCCGTTCGTGCCATGGTTCGTTCCAAGGGCAGGGGGGCCTGCGATTGTCCCTGTTCGGATATGACTTCGACATGGACCACAACGCCCTCACCGGCAAATCGTCGCAGGACAAGAGCAACCGACTCGACCTCGTTCAACCCGAAACAAGCCTGATTCTGCGCAAGCCGCTCATGCAGGTCGATCACGACGGGGGGGAACGTTTCGCGGAGGGATCCTGGGAGCATCAACTGTTGCTGCGCTGGATCGAATCCGGCGCGACAGGGACACGGTCTCCTCAGATCCTCGAATCACTCGAAGTGGAACCAGCGGAGATTGTCTTTTCCCCTGAAGCGTCTGCGGTTCCATTGCGAGTGATTGCCCACTGGAAAAATGGAGATCGCGAAGATGTGACTCCGCTCTGTCGGTTTCGAACCAATGACGACTCGGTGGCTGCCGTCAATCCCGATGGCGTCGTGACTTCCACAGGTCCCGGAGATAGCCACGTCGTTGTGTTCTACGACAACGGCGTTGAAGCGGTCTCCGTTCTTCGCCCGTTTCAAAATGACCATCAGCCCGCCGTCGCATCATCACCAACTCGCGATCTGAGAGATCGAGACCAACCGGGGCGGATCGACGAATTCATCGACGAGAAACTTTGGAAGCTGAATCTGACTCCGTCCGCGACCTGTACCGATGCGGAGTTTCTTCGCCGCGTCAGTCTTGATGTGACGGGGACACTTCCGACGCCCCAGGAGGTCGAGGAGTTCTTGGTCGACCCATCTCCGGAAAAAAGAGAACGGAAGATCGATGAGTTGCTGGATCGCCCGGCCTATGCCGCGTGGTGGGCGAACAAGATATGTGACTTCACCGGGTGCAATCCATCCCAGCAGGCGGAGTTGGGACAGGAGACCTCCGTGCAATGGTACATGTGGGTGTATCAGCGGCTGCTTGAAAACGTTCCGTACGATGGACTGGTTCGCCGAATTGTTCTGGCGAAGAGTCGTCAGCCCGAGCAATCGTATGACGAATACGCCAATGAGATGTCCGCCTATTTTCGCGACGAAGCTCCCCAGGATTTCTCCAAACGGCACACGATGCCTCACTACTGGACGCGTCGCAGTATGCGGAAACCGGAAGAGGCCGCCCAAGCGTTTGCCCACAATTTTCTCGGGATCCGACTGCAATGTGCCCAGTGCCATAAGCATCCGTTTGCTCCGTGGACACAGGAGGACTTCAAGAGTTTCAGCCAATTCTTCGAAGGAATGACGTTCGGCGTCCCCGAGGAATCGCGAGCGAGATATCGGGAACTCGCCCAGCAAGTGGGATTAAATGTCCGGGACGAGAACGGCACGAACATCAACAATGAAGTCTTCAAGCAGGCGCGGCGTGGTCGCACAATTCCTTGGAGAGAATTGTACCTTGACAGGTCGGACAATCCCCAAAGTCTGGAACTTCTGAGGAGCGAGACCGTCTCCCTGAATGCCGATGATGATCCGCGAGAGCCGATCATGGACTGGATGGCCCGTCCGGAAAATCCGTGGTTTGCCAGGGCCTTCGTCAACCGCGTTTGGGCGGCGTATTTTTCTCGCGGACTGATTGATCCCCCCGATGACCTGAATCCCGCGAACCC
>JAGQQQ010000126.1 GCA_020426125.1 Planctomycetaceae bacterium | reverse complement strand
CTTCAATGCCGACTTCGACGGGGACCAGATGGCGGTTCACTTGCCTTTGTCCATCGAAGCGCAGGTTGAAGCGACCACGCTGATGATGTCGACGAATAACGTCTTCAGTCCGGCGAATGGTGCTCCCATTATCAGTCCATCGCAGGATATCGTGATGGGTTGCTACTACTGTACTCTGAAGCGTCCCGGTCGGGTCGGTGAGGGAATGGTCTTCGCCTCGCCTGATGACTGCATGACCGCGTATCAACAAGGTCGCGTCGCTCGGCACGCTGCCGTCAAGGTCCGCCTTCCCAAGGACAAGCAGGTCAAGGGAGAGGGATCCGACACTTACAAGCCAGGCGGCCTCATTGAAACCTCACCGGGACGAGTGATGTTCAATGACATTCTCGCGCCGAAAATGCCTTTCTACAACATGGCTCTCAAGAGCAAGGATCTGTCAAACGTTATTTCCGACTGTTATCAAATCATCGGACAACGAACGACGATCGACCTGCTGGACCGTATGAAGGCGATCGGGTTCAAGGAATCAACCCGTTCCGGACTCTCCTTTGGTGCCACCGACATGGTCGTTGCCCCCAACAAGGAACACGTCATCTCCAAGGCGGAATCGGAAGTGCTCAAACAGCAAAAGCTGTACGAACGGGGCGTGATCACGGGCCAGGAGCGTTATAACAACATTATCGATATCTGGACCCATGCTCGGGAAGACATCACCGAGGCAATGAAGAAAGAGTTGGAAAACGATGTCCGGGATGATGGGGCCTACGTCAACCCCATTTACCTGATGGCCGACTCGGGTGCCCGAGGGGGAATGGAACAGATTCGGCAGCTCGCAGGGATGCGTGGTCTGATGGCCAAGCCGAGCGGCGAAATCATTGAGACCCCGATTAAGTCGAACTTCCGAGAAGGTCTCACTGTGCTGGAGTATTTCTCCTCGACACACGGAGCCCGAAAGGGTCTGGCCGATACCGCACTCAAAACTGCGGACTCAGGCTATCTCACCCGAAAACTGGCCGACATCTGTCAGAATCTCGTGATTACGATGAATGACTGCGGCACAACCAAAGGCGTGACTCGGGGCGTTCTTTACCGCGGGGAAAAGGTTGAAGTCAGCTTGGCAGAGGCGATTCGTGGGCGGACAAGCCGGACGAATATCGTCGACCCGATCACGGATGAGGTGATTGTCCGGGAGGATGAGCTCATTACCCATGCGATCGCGGAACGGATTGAGCAGATGGGCTTGGAACGAATTCAGGTCCGAAGCCCCATGACCTGTGAGGCGGAACTCGGGATGTGCCAAAAGTGCTACGGAATGGACCTGTCCTCCGGCCAGTTGGTCGAACAGGGCCTGGCCGTCGGCATCATCGCCGCACAGAGTATTGGCGAGCCCGGAACCCAGTTGACGATGCGAACCTTCCACATCGGGGGAGTCGCTTCGAAGGATCTCGAAGATCGCGACCTCAAGGCGAAAAAGTCGGGACGAGTCAAGTTCTTCCGCATCCGGAGCGTGGTGAACATGGATGGTCAAAACATCGTCCTCGCCCGGCAAGGGGAGATTATCCTGATCGATCCGAAAGATCGTGAATTGGAACGCTATGCCGTTCCTCCGGGATCGTACCTTGCCGTCAAAGAGGATGACGAAGTCCAGGCAGGACAAGTTCTTTGCCAATGGGACCCTCACTCTGTGCCAATTCTCGCCGAAGTCGGTGGACGCATCCGGTACGAAGACTTGATCGAAGGCAAATCGGTCAAAGTCGAGAAAGACGCCAGCGGACACTTGCGGCGGACCGTCATCGAGCACAAGGGAGACCTGCACCCGCAGATCATCATTGAGGACAGTACCGGCAAGATTCTGGACTACTACTACATTCCAGAGCGTGCCAACATCGAAGCGAAGGAAGGCGATCAGGTCGTAGCGGGAGCCGTTCTCGCGAAGCAGCCTCGTGAAGCCGCTGGAACCCAGGACATCACCGGGGGTCTGCCGCGCGTCACCGAACTCTTCGAAGCTCGGAAGCCGAAAGATCCTGCGATTATCGCCCAGATCGATGGGGAAGTCGAACTCCTTGCCGAGCGAAAGCGAGGCAAACGTGTCATCGTCATCCGCAACGATGCCGGCATCGAGAAGGAGCACATCATTCCCCACGGGAAGCACCTCCGGGTGCACACCGGCGACTTGGTGAAAGCTGGAGACGCACTGGTGTCCGGTCCGCTCGTGCCGCACGACATC
>JAGQQQ010000125.1 GCA_020426125.1 Planctomycetaceae bacterium | reverse complement strand
GACGAATCAGTGAGCTGTTTTCTCCGATGCCGCCGGTGAAGACGATCGCATCGGCTCCGTCGAGAACAGCCAAAAACTGTCCGATGTACTTCTTAATATCCGCGGCATAAACGGCAATCGCTAGTTCTGCGCGTTTATTGCCACTCGCTGCGGCTTCCTCGATATCCCGCAGGTCGGGAGAGACACCGCTGATGCCGTGCAGCCCCCCTTGCGAGGAAAGTTCATCGAGAAGGGTGTCGTAGTCTTTCCCTGTCAGCCGTTTCACTAATCGCAACGCAAAGGGATCAAAATCCCCCACGCGATTGTTCTGCGGCAGACCAGACTGCGGTGTCATCCCCATCGACGTAGAACGTGACTCGCCGCCATCCATCGCACAGATCGAACTGCTCCCCCCGAGATGGCAGGAGATCACTTTCGCGTCGTCCCGTTTCAGCAACTCGGCCATGCGAGTGCCGATGTAACGGTGACTGGCGCCGTGAAAGCCCCAGCGACGGACTTCGTACTTTTCGGTCCATTCATACGGAACCGCGTACGTCCGATACTCGGGAGCGATCGTTTCGTGGAAGGCCGTTTCGAGTGCGGCGACGAGCGGGATCTCCGGGAAGGAAGCCCGCAACTGCCGCATCGCTCTGGCATAGGGCGGATTGTGTGCCGGGGCCACATCGGCGAGGGCTTCCATCGCCTCAAGCAGTTGGTCGTCAACGATCCGGATCCCACTCAGGCTGCCAGCGAAGACCGCCTTAAACCCAATCGCTTCGACTTCCTCGACGCTGCTCAGGCAGCCGTGCTCCGAGTCCGTCAACTGGTCGAGACACATGCGAACGGCCGCGGCGTGATCGGGGATTCGCCGTTGCTCTTCCTGCTTGTGTCCGCCAATCTCCGCGACGCAGTTGGAGTCGGCATCCTGTCCAATCCGGTCAATCGCTCCGCGACCGAGCTGTGCTTCATTCGACATGTCGAACAGCCGGTACTTAAAGCTCGTCGAACCGAGATTTGCAACGAGGAGTTTCATGAGAAGGGGTGGGGGGTCAGGGGCGGGGGGCGTGCGATTTGAGCATCTGACGATGGAATTCCTCGTTTAGCCGGGCTCCTCAGGAGCCAGCTTTCGGCGAGATTCCACGCGTCGACTCTCAAACTTAGAAATTCTCCATCAGCCCGTCGGTGGCGCGGGGGATGATATGGGCGCAGACCAGTTCGCCGACTTTCGAGGCAGCGGCGGCTCCGGCGTCGACGGCGGCTCGAACGGATCCGACGTCACCACGAATGATGGTTGTGACATACGCTCCGCCGATCTGGACCTGCTTAACAAGCGACACGTTCGCCGCTTTGAGCATCGCGTCCGATCCTTCGATCGTCGCGATCAGTCCTTTAGTTTCAATCATGCCAATGGCTTCGTTCATCGATAACTTCCCTGGAGAGAAAGTGAATAAAGTGACTCAGACTTTGATTAAATGGGCACTATCTACTTCGCGGCGGATCCGCCGGAGGCTTTCTTCGGAAGAACTCCACTGAGTTCTTCGTGAGGACGGGGGATGACCTGGACGCTCACGACTTCGCCGATCTTGCTGGCAGCACTGGCCCCAGCGTCCACAGCGGCTTTCACGGCGGCGACGTCGCCGGTCATAAACACAGTCACCAGTCCGCTGCCGACCTTTTCCCAGCCAACCATCTGGACGTTGGCGGCTTTCAGAGCGGCGTCGCTGGCTTCAATCATGCAGACCAATCCCTTGGTTTCGATCATTCCGAGGGCTTCATTCACTTTTGCCATGGGTCAGGTTCTCCAGTAAAGAGGGTTTGGATGAATTGTGGGGATGGGCGTTTCGCAAGTCGAAACGTCACTTCCGGCAGCCGCAGGAGCCACCGGATTGTTTCAACAGATCGACCTTCGTCGCATTCGGCAGGTTGACGGCGTTGCCTTCGTCCGTATCGAGATGGACTTCCAGCTTAATCTTGTCGTCTCCGCCTCGAACAACGAGGTTATCGAGTACGGTCGTACAACCGGGAGATTCCACTTTGAGTTGCATCGGCTCGCCATTCTTGACGCCGAAGTGAGCCATATCCGCAGGGGACATGTGCACGTGCCGCATGGCACGAATGACGCCCTCGCGAAGTTCGAGGCTTCCTTTGGGGCCAACAATCAGGCAACCGGGGGTCCCTTGAACATCGCCGCTGATCCGGACCGGCAAGTCGAGTCCCAGCGAGATCGCGTCTGTGAAAGCGAGTTCCACTTGCGAGGCTCCGCGAGATGGTCCCAGGACCCGGACCTCGGGAAGCATTCGTCGGCGGGGGCCAACGATGGCGACCGTTTCTTCGGCCGCGTAGTAGCCTTCCTGGTAGAGCCACTTCTGGGGCGTGAGTGTGTGCCCTTTGCCGAACAGAATTTCGATGTGGTCATCCGTCAAATGGCAATGGCGGGCTGAAATGTTGACCACGAGCGGATTGGGTTTGTGATCAACAGCGGGCTTGCCACTCAACTGCCGAAGCAACACTGATCGAACAACCTGTTCGACCTGCTCACGCGAGATTCCTGCGACATCAATCGCCATGAACGTGGACCTTTCTCTATGTCTTCTTTTCCGGATGCGGCCTATTCATCGGCCACGATCACGTCTATGCCGTAGTCTTGCAGGCGCTGCCGCCACACTGGGGACAACCCCGTATCCACAACCAACCGATGCACGGCATCCAAGCCACAGAGTCGGACCAGTTCGGAATGACCGAACTTTGTACTGTCCGCAACGACAATGACCTCGTCCGCCGAAGCCATCATCTGCCGCTCGGTCTCCACGAGCAGCGAATTTGAATTGAATAAGCCCTGTTCCGTGATTCCGCCGACTCCCATGATGAGACGGCGGGCGTGAATCTGCTGTAGAGCCGCGACGGTCAAATCTCCCAGGACGACTCCCGTTTTGGGATACAGGTATCCCCCGACAAAAACCAACTCGACGTCGGACACCCCGACGAGATGGTTCGCGATCGGCAAGGAATTCGTCACGACTTGCAACGAGTTTCCGCCGAGGTTTTTCGCGACCTCCAGGGTTGTTGTTCCCCCATCGAGGATAATTGTCTCACTCGCTCCGATCAGTTCGGCGACTCTGCGACCGATCCGCTGCTTCTCTTTGGAGGAGAGCGCCCGTCGGTCATCGAAACCGGTCAGCGTCTCGCCGACGTATGCGGCTCCTCCGCGAGTCCGTCGAATCTGACCAATTGTTTCAAGATATTCCAGATCCCGTCGAACGGTTGACTCACTCGCACGTGACTGCTCTGAAAGATCTTTAAGAGACACAAATCCTTTTCGTTCAATAAGTTCAAGGATTATGTCCCGTCTTTGGTCAAGAAGCATCCACTTCTCCGAAACTGTCTGCCTTTCCTGGAACCCCAAGAATTGTGGCATTTGTTTCCATTGATTTCAATCAACTTCTTTCAAAAACTTGCAAATTCATTCACGAGGCGAAGTCCTTGGCCGAATTGTGATCTTCCGGGGGCGTGTTACACTCCAATCCCTCGGTGATGAGATAGGAGAAAGCCCTTCAACAAGTCCCCACGGAATTGCGTAGGGACTCGTAGTCCCATGGGGATCCCAAGCGATGGTCTCGTTTCACCGAAATTGACTTCGGCGTCGAAATCCCCTTGAAAAGACTCCTTTTCGATGAATTGACGGGACTTCTTCCGACACAATTTTCAGCAAGGTTCGAATCGGTGCAGATGGACACTCCCGCCAAATCCGATCAACCGGCGGTGGCCTCTGAACACGCACAGCCCTCCCCGGAATTGGTGGAAAGGCTGCAAGGGTATCGCAATCAGATCGGAATACTTCGCAGAAACTTGTCGACGGTCATTCGCGGCAAAGATGACACAATCGACATTCTTATGACTGCCCTGTTCGCGGGGGGCTCCATCTTGATGGAAGATGTTCCGGGGGTGGGGAAGACCACTCTGGCGAAGGCCCTCTCCCGATCTCTCGACGCGGAGTTTCGCCGCATCCAGTTTACCCCCGATCTGTTGCCATCGGACATTCTTGGTTCTTCGATTTACAACGCGGGGGAAGCGACCTTTACGTTCAAGAAAGGTCCCATCTTTTGCAGCGTGCTGCTGGCCGACGAAATTAATCGCGCTTCGCCGAGAACACAGTCGGCGCTTCTCGAAGCGATGAGTGAAGGTCAGGTCACCATCGAAGGGGTCCGACACCATTTGCCGCAGCCGTTTCTCGTGCTCGCGACGCAGAACCCCGTCGATTTTCATGGAACCTACCCGTTGCCGGAGGCGCAGCTCGACCGGTTTCTTGTCCAACTCGCGGTCGGCTATCCCGATCCGGAAATGGAGATCGAGATTCTTTACGACCGGATGGTGACCCGACCGATCGATGAACTCGAACCCGTTCTTAAGCTGGATGACGTGCGGGACATTCAAAACGCGATTCGGCATGTTCGTCTGGATCGCAGCATCGCGGCGTATATCGTGGAACTTGTTGGTAAGACGCGCGAGCACGAGTTGCTCAAGCTGGGAGTCAGTCCCCGGGGATCCTTGATGTTCTTCCGGGCGGTGCAGGCGGCGGCATTCCTGGCGGGCCGGGACCATGTCCAACCGGATGATGTTCAGCGAATGGCGTCTCACGTCCTGGCTCACCGACTCGTACTCACTCCCAAAGCCAAGTACGCCGGTGTCAGCAAGCCTCAGATCATCGAGGAGATCGTGGCATTGCAGGCGATTCCCGCGTAGTGTCCGAGAAGTGGAGCCACATCACGAAGTTCTCAGAATTGTTTCCCGTGAATGCCCCTTGAGATGGCTGCCAAGAACTCTCGACATCAGAAGCTGCCGTTCCGACTCGGATTCAAAATGACTCCGCTTGGTCGGGTCGCTGCGTTCTTCATCTTTCTTAGCGCATTAGGTTCGATCACGGTCGAAATTCCGATCTATCAGCTCTTTTTCGGCATCGTCTCGCTGTTCGGCATTGCGGAGACGGTTGGGTGGGTCTATCGCCCCTCTCTTGAGGTGACCGGATGGCTGCCTTCACACGCCGGAGAAGGAGATGAGATCACGGGGTCTCTGAAAGTGACCAACAAAGGCTACTTCCCCGCGTACGACATCATGACTGCGTTCATGGTTCTCCCGCGTGGAGTAGAACACCTCAATCCTCGTGACTATCTCCGTGAATTGAAGTCGGGAGAGACCGCGCACCTGCCAGTCCGGTTGAGGATTGGAAGGCGAGGGGAATATTTGCTTCCCAGCCTGAGTGTGCACAGCACGTTTCCCTTGAATCTGATGCGGTTTGGCTCAGCGCGAATTCGCTTTCCCAGAATCACGGTCTTCCCGAAGTACACTCCCTTAGAACGGCTGGAAGTTCCCGTCTCGCGGCGTTTTCAGAACGGGGGAATTCTAGTGGAAACCCGCACTGGCCATCCTCCCGAATATGTGGGGAATCGCGAATACGTTTCTGGAGAACCGGTGCGACGACTGGACTTCCGGGCATGGGCTCGAGTTGGCAAGCCAGTCGTTCGAGAATATCAGGATGAGTTTTGCTCACGTGTTGCTTTGGTCTTAGATACCTGGATCAGTGACCGATCGCGGCGTCGGCGGAGGCAGGGGCTCGCGGCGGTTGAGGCGGCGGTCAGTCTGACGGCGGCATTGGCGGTTCACCTGCGGCAGACGGAGTCGATCATCGATCTCTTTGCGGCCGGCCCGGATCTCTTTCTGTTTCAGACGGCATCCGGCGACCAACTCGAAAGCGATGCCGTTTTGGAGATCCTCGCGGCCGTGGAAGCGACGGACCACGATCCCCTGGAGAAGGTGTCTCCGGTCATCGCGGAATCGCTGGAGTCAATCGCGTCGGTCATTTGTGTGTTTCTGGACTGGGATAAAACCCGGGAAGAGTTTGTTCAACTTGTTCAGGAGAATGGGTGTCACGCACGTGTGGTGCTGATTCGTGATCACGAAACCTTGCTTCCCTTCCCGGAGAGTGAAGACTTGACGCGACTCTCCCCGAAGCAGGTCACATCGGGAACGGTCGGGGAACTGTGATGACGGATGCAGAATCTCTCAGGCAAACTCCGTCGGTCCAGCGTTCGGCGGCGGTCGCGTTGATTCTCTTGCAGGCCATGGCGATGGCCCTGTTGATGGAGTCCCGTTTCTTCGTAGGGTTTGTCTCAGCGGTTGCGATCGCCGGATTGGTCGCCCCGCGATTCGGATGGCTCAGAACCTTTCATCAACCAACCGCCTTTTACGTGACGGTCTCTTTCTTTCTGATTCGACTCCGCTTTGCTCAGTCGCAACTCGCGTTCGATCGTGTCTACATTCAATCCGAGTTCGCTCACGAAGTCGCTTCGGCCTGCTTGGTTCTTCAGTTGTCTGCGTTATTCCAAGCAAGGTACCGCGAACTGCTGCCGATCTGGGTTCTCGTTGCTTCAACCGTCGGGATGGTGTTTACCGGCGATATGCGAACATTGCCTCGCAATGAGTGGCCACTGCTACTTTTGTTCTTCGGCTACTGTGCTGCTTGGGGAGTCTACGGTTCAAACTGTCGTCGACTCATTGCAGGGACCGGACGGTGGCGATTCTCGAGTCGTGAGTGGGTGCTGGCCGGAATCTTCGGTGCGTCGGCGATTGGGTTGGTCGTGTTTTCCAAGCTGTACCGAACCCACGAAAAGACACTCGAACGAGTCATCACGGAGACGTTGGGGATGGCGGACCAGTCCACGGGCGTGGGGTTCTCAGGAAACGGCGGACTGTATGACATTTCAGGTTTGCGGCGGGGGCGGCAGAACGAGCTTCGGGCACTCGTCGTGACCTCGCCAACGGAGCCGGGGCTGCTGCGGGGAAAGACTTTTGTGGAATTCGATGGCCGCAATTGGCGGGATATTGGAGAGTGGCGACCACTGGGGGCGATTTCCCAAACGGTCCGTGCCGCGACGTTTCCCCGGATCTCGTTGCCGCGACCGTCGGACAATGTGTTTCTGATTCATGATCCGCCCCCGAATTCTCCCACGGTGATGGACTGCTGGCCGATGCAAAATCGACTCAGCGGATACCTGTTTGCCCCTTTGGAAACGGTCGCGGTGGCGACCGCGTCGCGGGCGATCAATCAATCTCAGGATCAGATTCTGACCTGGGACGCCGATTACGCGACAATTCCCTATGCCGTGATCAAGGGGCAGCCCCCCTATCGCGAACCGGCCCCGGACGAGAGTTACCTGGAGCTACCAGACGGGTTGGATTCGCGAGTTGCCGAGTTGGCTGACAATTTGTTCACTGAGCAAACGTCATTCGCCGAGAAGCATGCGGCGCTGAGCGAGTTTTTCCGCAGCTCGTTTGAATATCAGTTGTTCGGCACTCGTGGACTCAGCCGATCAAGAGATCGATTGGTCTCGTTCCTGCTGGAAGAACGCAAGGGTTCCTGCGAATACTTCGCGACGTCGACGGCGATCCTGTTGCGGTGTGCCGGCGTTCCGACACGCTACGTCACCGGCTTTTTCGTCTCCGAAAAGAATCACGTCGATGGCACTTGGGTCGCCCGAAACAAACATGCCCATGCTTGGGTCGAAGCGTACAACTTCGAAACCCATCGCTGGGTGACCGTCGAGATGACTCCTTCCGACGGCCAACCAGCTGCCGAGGAAAAGCCTTTCAAGCAGCAGTTCCTGGAGTCCCTCGCAGCCTATTCTCAGCGAATTCGTGAGTACATCCGCCAAGGGTTGATCTGGCCGGTGGTGATCGCGTTGGGGAGTCCGCTGTTGGTCCTCGTCTTGGGATCGATGCTGCTGGCACTGCTGATTCGATTCCTCAATCGTCCGAAAATGACGAAGCCGATGAAAAAACCGATCGTGCTCCCCCCTGATTGCCAGGAGTTGATGACAGAACGGGAATCGATGGACCAACATCTGCGACGGTTCGGCATCCACCGCCAGGAGTCCGAGACATGGCTCACGTTCGCATCCCGGTTATCGCAGAATCCGGAATTCGCAAACGCGGAGACCTTCGCCGATTGGTATCGTCGGTATGCCCTTCTAAGATATGGAGGCCGGGATATTTCTCCAGGCGAGATGGCGTCTCTG
The DNA here is from genome assembly GCA_020426125.1 of Planctomycetaceae bacterium. Taxonomy (GTDB): domain Bacteria; phylum Planctomycetota; class Planctomycetia; order Planctomycetales; family Planctomycetaceae; genus HKST-UBA70. The sequence continues at coordinate 644 of JAGQQQ010000125.1, read as the reverse complement.
CGGGATGCCCGAATGTCGTTGACTTCTTGCCCACAGAGATCAATTGAGGTCCACTGATTTTCCAGATGTGACCTTGGCAGAAATCGAACCGCGGCGATGATAGACGTGAATGCCATGATGAGTCTGTTTCGCGAAGAGATTGTCGTTCTCGATATGGCCAGCCCCTATGTCATTTTGGGAAAATTGACCGGCGAAGATGGCAGCTATTTCGTGCTGGAAGAGGCGGATGTCCATGATTTGCGGGACAGTAGTACGACTCGTGAACAGTACGTGCTGGACTCTCGTCGACACGGCATCGGCATCAACCGGAAACGAGTGTTCGTTGCGAAAGCGGACGTGGTGAGCCTGTCCGCTCTATCCGACGTCCAGGAATGATGGGAGAACTTCGCCCAGAAGCTTCCTTGATCCGGATTTGTCTGGTAAAACGCCGGTCAGGGGAATCAAGCGGAGACCGAACACGATCGGGGGGTGGTCGTTTTTGGGAACAACACCCAGTCGCGGATCCCCCGAAAGAACAAATGACAGGATTCTTTGGAGTGCGGTGACTCGTCACCGCTTTCCCCTCCGCAGCGATAATTCACGCGGAAGTCGGCTTGGTGAAACGAATGTTTCGTTAGAGGAAAAGCTCCGACAAGTCGGAGCAC
>JAGQQQ010000124.1 GCA_020426125.1 Planctomycetaceae bacterium | reverse complement strand
CCGCGCCCAGAAATTGTCGTGCATGCACGATCCACAGTACATCCCGGCTCCTCCGGCGGTGAGAATAGCAAGATGCATGCAATGGACCTATTGGTTCGTTTCATCCGAATCGACGACCGAGCAACCTTCCGCGAGCACACCCTGGCGCGCGGCGACCGCGGACGACCTGGTATTCCCGTGTCGACCGGACGGGATGAACCGGACCAAAACGACAAGGAATCGCCCGCAGCCTGCGATTTCCGCTACACCAACTGCTCGTCCATAGGTTAGAATTCCGCTCCGGGAATGGAAACTCGCAGACGAGTCGGCTCTCTTTCCCATGACCACTTCCCTCGGAGCGAGTCTTGTCATGAAACGGATCATTGTCACCGGTGGATGCGGATTTATCGGATCCAACTTTATCCGTCATCTCTGGACGACCGATCCCGGGGTCACGATTGTCAACATCGACAAGCTCACCTACGCGGGGAATCCCGAGAACCTTGCCGATATCGAGGACGATTCTCGTTATGAATTCCAGCAAGGAGACATTTGCGACCGTGAGTTTCTGGAACGGGTGTTCGCTGAACAGCCCGTGGATGCCGTCGTGAATTTCGCGGCCGAGAGCCACGTCGATCGGAGCATCCTCGACTCAGGTCCCTTTGTTCGCACCAACATTGTTGGCACCCAACAGCTGTTAGACGTTTCCCGTCAGTTGGAGGTTCCGAAGTATGTCCAGGTCTCGACAGATGAGGTTTACGGATCCCTGGGCAGCGACGGCTATTTTACCGAAGAAACGCCTCTCGCTCCGAATAGCCCTTATTCCGCGTCCAAAACCGCAGCCGACCTGTTGGTCCGAGCGTATCATCACACATTTGACTTTCCTGCGGTGATCACACGTTGTTCCAACAATTACGGCCCCTATCAGTTTCCGGAAAAGCTTATCCCCTTATTTCTCGCGAACGCTCAAAAGGACGAAAGCCTCCCCGTTTACGGCACTGGCAACAACGTTCGTGACTGGATCCACGTGCTCGACCATTGTCGGGGCGTCGAGGCGGCCCTGCGACAGGGATGTCCTGGCGAGGTTTACAACTTCGGTGGACGCACAGAGTTTACGAACCTCGAACTGACAAAACTGCTGCTCCGTCTGTTGGGCAAACCAGAAAGCCTGATCCGGTTTGTCACCGATCGCCCGGGACACGATCTGCGTTACGCAATCGACTGCTCCAAGGCGGAGAACGAACTGGGGTGGAAGCCGCAGGTTCCATTTGAACAGGGACTACGCGAGACCATCGACTGGTATCAGCAAAACCGGCAATGGGTCGAACACATTCAGTCAGGCGAATATCGGGAATACTACCAACGCCAATATGGTCAACGCCTCAGCTCGACCTCTTGAGTCTTTCCCGATGGGGACGTCCCGTCCGATTCTCGACGGCCGGACTCCAACGCAGTGAATCCGTGGATTTCCCGATTGAACTCATCCGGATCGAAGGGGTCCGGCAGTTCCCGCCGCTGTCCGTCCGGGTTCCCGTCTGAGTCCGCCGGGAAACGGACTCTTTCCGAGGAAGAATCAAACGAGGCGGAAGTCGTCGCCGCAGTTGAAGGAACCAGGGGGCGACCTCGTTCCGGATCTGGTAGACGCTGGGGTTCCGACATCGCGATGGATGGAGACGGGCCAAAATCTTCGCCGGCACCTTGTTGAGCGGCTTGCCGGATCCAACTCAACAGAGTGAGGTAGTGCTCTGTCCCCAACCGCCCCTGAAAGACGGGAGGATGCATGGGATCACTGCCGTTAATCTTCTCCAAAAGGGGGCTGCGATCGGGGTCCCGAGCGTTCACCAGACTGAGGACCAAGTCCAGATTCTGGTCGCTGGCAATGCTGAACCCCGAAATCCCCCGCCGGGCGTTTCGCAAGACAAAGAGATTCTGAGAGGAGATTCCATGGCACTGGGCATTGCCGCAGGAGTTTTGCAGAAGTGGCTGAATGGTGCGAACAAACTCCTGGTTCGTTTCGCGGGTCAGCCCCGCTGATGTCCGTTCGGAACGAACCAAAACCCCATTCGCCGTTCGAATCACCGACTCTCGCGGCATTTCCTCGTTTGGGCTGGGATGAAGCAGTTCGTCGATCCTCTTCATTAGGGCTCGAGCATCGCTTCTGAGAGGCTCCAGCGCTAACGCCTTCGCGGTCTGCGATTCCGCCTGTCGAAGCAATTGATTGTCGAGGCACCACTCTGCGAGCGCGATGTGGTCTTCCGCGGAGGGCCGTTGCAGGCTGTCCCTCATCGCCTCGTACGCTTCGATCAAGGTCCCGGCGGTGACGAGCACCTTTTCGAAGGGGACGATGACGTAACCGTTGGTCCGGTCAATGCGATAGCCGCCTGCCGTCTCGGAGACTTGGCCATTGAACACGCGCCCATCGTGCAGGACGATCACATTCAGATCGGAAATCGCTTGCTGCGCTGAGACAACCTGCGGCAGAGCGAAGGCTATGGACACGAACAGGCAGATTCGAAACGGAATCGTATTGTGGGAGATTCGATACATGACGGAGGCATCCTTGCCCAATCCAGATGACTTTCATGGGAAAGTCTCAGATCCCCTCTCGATTGGGTCAAGAGGAATCGCCGATGGCCATTTGATCGGTTTTTTGCATTTTCGGCAGGAATGGTCGCTCGGTCACCAGGAATATGAACGACTCCGCCCCCTGACTGTCTCATGGACTGGGTCCTGCTATCATCCGAGGATCGAAAAGACGCTCTCCATCGCACCGACCTCCCCTGTAGAAGCGAATCGCACGCATGTCCTTGTTGAAGATCGCCGGCGGAACCGTTTTTGACCCCGCGAATCAGATCGACGGTGAAGTCCGCGATATCTGGATTCAAGACGGAAAAGTGATTCCCAGTCCCTCGGATCCGGGAACGAAGCCGGATCGGACGATTGATGCCACCAACACCGTGGTCATGCCCGGCGGCGTGGACATGCATTGCCACATCGCCGGCCCCAAGGTAAATGCCGCCCGGAAGATGCGGCCGGAAGAGAAACGCGTTTCCAAGCCGGTAATGAGAACGAAGTACACGCGTTCCGGGACGACCGGCAGCGTCCCCAGCACATTCGCTACCGGATATCTCTACTCTGGCTTGGGATATACCGCGGCGTTTGACGCAGCGGTCCCGGCCTTGGCGGCGCGCCATGTCCACGAGGAGTTTCAGGATACTCCCGTGATCGACAAGGGGTTTTACGTTCTCGTGGGGAACAACCATTACATCATGAAGCGGATCGCGGACGAAGAGCCGGAACGGGTCCGCAACTATCTCGCGTGGCTCCTTGGGGCCACCAAAGCCTACGCCGCGAAGGTCGTCAATCCGGGTGGCGTGGAAGTCTGGAAGTCGACCGGTGGGAACGCGACCGGACTTGACGATGTCGTC
>JAGQQQ010000123.1 GCA_020426125.1 Planctomycetaceae bacterium | reverse complement strand
TCTTCAATTATTTGCGACAACTTCAACTCCCGAACGGGACCAAACTCACAAAAGTTGTGGCGTTGACCGATGGCCTCGATCCAATCCCGGGACTTTTGGCGCGAAGAATCGAAGACAAGCTGACTTACGTGGATCAGTTGCAACCGGAGATGCGTCCCTCCCTGTATAATCGAGAATCGCAGCGAATGCGGATCATGCTTCGCGCCCTGGAACAGCAGCCCGCCGAAGTCAAGCTCCGATTGATTGATGCCGTGGAAAAGACGGCCCGTCAACATTTTCCCGAGGCACAGGCGACAGGTTTGTATGTCCTGCTTGCCTACTTGATTTCCAGTCTGCTTCGGGACCAGTTGGTGAGCTTCGCCCTGGCCGCGTTGGGTGTGACGGTCACGATGTCCGTCGCCTTCCGAAGTCTTCGCGTCGGGGTGATCTCGCTGGTTCCGAACGTTCTTCCGATTCTTCTTGTCATCGGGGGAATGGGGTTCACAGGCATGCCGATCAACATCGGAACGGCGATGATTGCCAGCGTTTCCATGGGGCTGACGGTCGATTCCACAATCCATTATTTGACCGCCTACGACCGGGCACGGGGGCAAGGAAACAATCATCTCGAAGCCGTCCAGATCGCACACGGGTCAGTGGGATTGACCTTGACCCTGGCGAACATCGCGCTCGTTATCGGTTTCAGCGTCCTCTCCCTTTCTCATTTTGTGCCCTTGATCTACTTCGGAGTTCTGGTCAGCGTCGCCATGCTGGGCGGGTTGATCGGCAATCTGTTGTTGTTGCCGGTCTTGCTGTTCGTTCGCGGGAATCACGGAGTGGTGGCGACGGCGCAGGGGAGCCTTCTCGTGGAAAAGTCCGTGGACCAGAACACATCCGAATCCGCCCCCCCCGAGTCGTCGAGCGAAGACTGAGGCTCCAGCTGTCAATTTCAACAGCCATTCCAGCAGCAGTGATTTCCTTCTCGACTGCCGTCCGATCGGAAGGGCGTTCAGGGTTTTCCCAAAAACGAGGTGAGCGAGAAAGACAACTGCGCCTCCTGCGGAGGATCCTCAGGACACTGACGATCTTGCCCAAGTTTGGTTTTCCCAACGACGACGGCATCCTACTCGGCAGTCTCAATCTGGTTTCCCTGAATGGGCAGTCGTGGAAGTGACCAATCAACACCCGCATCCTGAAGGTCACTGGAAGCATCCATTGCCGGGTTGATAAAGCTTTCTTCATCCCGAAGCATCAAGTCGGCGGTTTGGACCTGATTCATTGGTGTCGATTCCATGGAGCGATCGAATTGGAGGAGATCATCCTCCACAAAGCTGGAAGCCAGAATTCCAAAGTCTTCCAGGCCATACTCTTCCGGTTCCAGAAACCGGGACGTGGCCGATTCAATCACACAGAACGGGCCACTTGCATTATAGAAACTCGGATCGCGGCGCTGACTTAACGCCAAATTATCGAGTAACAGTTCGCTGTCACTTTGGCCCTTGACGACAATCACGGGATTGCTCCTTGGCGACATTCGGAAGACATTGTCGCTGAGATCCACTTCCAACCGTGGAAGCAATCCATGGTCTCCGGAGGATGCCCGTATCAGACCTTCTCCGGTGACTGAGGTGACGTGAGCGAGTTGGATGCTCGTCAACTCGTTGGAATTGGAATCCATATTTGTCGAAAACGCCTCGGAACCATCGATTCGAAACATCGTCCCCGTGATGGCCATGGCCACGTTGTCGAGCCTGTAATCGACGGAACTGAGCCTTTTCTGCAGGACAAAGTCCATTTGGCCACGACAGAAAGACTCCGACAGGACGACAAGCGAATTTCGAGCCATCATTCGATCCGGCATTAGGGCATCGAGTCCCACGAGATCGTTCTGGGGAACGGATATCAATGTCGCCGGCATCAAAGACGGGTTCGAAATGGTCAGCGAGACGCCGCGTGCCAGCAATTCCGAGCCACTATGAAGCGTCACGAGCGACCAGAGATCAGACACGGAATCTGGGTCGACAACCAGTTCCACATCGATGTCATACAACTCGATGGCTCCTCGATCGACATGAAATAGTTCAACCGTCCTTGAATAAGTGCCTGATGCGGAGCGGGAATCGCCAACACATCTCAACAAAGGCCGGAGATTCGGTGCGGGGCGAATTCGGACTCGCTTATTGACGATCTTGACCTCATCCAACCGAATCGGATGCGGCCCGGAAGTCTGGATTTCAATGACGGAATTGTCGGGTGCTGTCGCACACGCTTCCGCGAGGGTGGCGTAGTGAATCCTTTCGTCCGAACCGGGAACGAGAACGACAAAAGGCTCCGCCGAAACCGCGACCGTTTGAGATTCGTTTTGCGAATCTCGCGTCGGCGTTGGAGTGTTCGAATTGGTCATCGTCGGCCGATCCGTTCCCGACTCAGTTTTCGGGCTCAAAGATGGCGGCTCAGTCATCAAGCCCGATTCCGGATTCGAGGCGGCGACAAAACCAGGATTTGCCGCAGTCGAACTGAACGTCGAGGCGGCGGGAAGCAACATCTCCTGAAGCAATTCCATTGACTTCCGCATGCCATCGTTGAACGCCTTCTGGCGCGACGCCTCCAACGCGACCGCCGACTGGATTTGAGAGTCATCCGCTGGGAGGCCATCTCCTGTCTGGCTTTCCGATCCCTCAATTGGCAACGGGTCGGAGTGGGGAGCTTCCTCAGGATACCGGGGAACAGTTCGGCCAACGGTTTCGGGAGCACGCTCGCGACTCTCCCCTAATGTCAGAGGGAAAGTGTTCGTCCCTTGCTCCATTCGTCCGGCGATCAGCGCCAGCATCAGCAGAACGGTGGCGAGCGCCCCCCACGTTCGCGCCCCCTCCCAACGGGATGACTTCCGGGAGAATAGGGGCGTGTTCCAGACAACCGTTTCCGGATAGGTTGGCTCCAGACCGAGCGACTCGGCGATCAGCATGAGATCCGCAATCAAGACTTCCGGTGACGAATACCGTTCATCGGGATTGCTCGCCATCATCTTCTGGGTGACCCGAGATAGCTGCGGCGAGACCAAAGAATTCTTCATCGCCGGATCCGGAGGAAGAGATTTCCGATGGTTCTCGACCTTCTCGAACATCCCTCCTTTGGGATAGGGGGGTTCCCCCGTCAACATGTGATAGAGCGTGCACCCCAGCGAATAGATGTCCGCTCGCACATCCACATTGCGAGCGTTCAGGGCCTGTTCCGGTGCGATGTAGTCAAACGTTCCAAGAGCCGCTCCATCGACCGTGAGATCACGCGAGGCATCCGCCGCAGTGTATCTCGCCAACCCGAGATCCACGAGCTTCGCGCGTCCTGTTGGGGATACGATAATATTCGAGGGTTTGATATCCCGATGGACGACGGCAGCCGCAGCCGTATGCCGAAGGGCTTCCGCAACCTGGAGGGTGTAATTGATCGCGTCGGTCGGCGCAAGTCGCCCTTTCTGCAAAATGAAATTCCGAATGTTCGTGCCTGAGACAAATTCGAAGGCGATAAAGTGAAGACCGCTTTGTTCGCCAATGAAAAACACCCGAGAAATGTTGTCATGATCCAGACGTGCCGCGGCGCGGGCCTCGTTCTGAAATCGAATGACCGCCTCCGGGTCCTGAGAATGCTCGGGGGAGAGTACCTTGAGGGCCACAACTCGATTCAGCCGACAGTCCAGGGCTCGGAACACAGCCCCCATTCCTCCTCTGCCAATCCGTTCCTCAATGACGAAATGTCCAAGTTCCACCCCCGTGACAGGAGGAACCGACCCCGAATCATCGAGACTCCGAGGAGGAAACAGGCGATCCATCAAGGGGATGGGAGAAACCGTTTGGCTGTCACCCGGGAGCGGTTCCGACGGAGCCGAACGAACCTTTGCAGGCAAAGGGCGGACAAACGTCAACCCCTGCTCGCTGGAACCATGCGAAATCGGTAGTCCTGGACCTGACATGCGAATGTGCCTATGGCATCAAATTTCGAACAGAACCCCCGAACTTCGATCGAAGTTCGACAGGGATTGCTGCTTGACTTCAGATTTCCAAAAACTCTTCAATCGGCCATTCAACGGTTTCCGAGGATCGCGTCAACATCATGATCAATTGACATGAGAAAACCGTGCAATTTTTCACCAACCTCTCGGCTAAAGGCATCAGACTGGACGACGACTTCGACGGAATTTCGGATCGTCAAATCGGTGACTTCGTCCATTTCAGTTGGATCACGGCCCTCCCGAGCGGTTCGGCGCAGCCCATGAGCCTTGGGGATGAATCCACTTTCCAAGTGGTGAATCAGTTCCCTCACAAGTTTATCCGCCTCACTCAATTTGTCATGAAGTGTCAGGTTTTCCGGTGACTGACTCATGCGAGTTTCCCTCTTCCGTTTAGGAAAATTGTGAATCAAAGGAAAATGGCGAACGACTTGACTGACGTCCCAACCTGACAATGAATCTTTCATTTCAGATGGGCTAAGACGAAATGAATCCGTCGACGTCGTGAATGCGACAATCCAACCTCCTGTCGCACGATGTGGCAAACAAGGACTTTGATGAGAAAGGAAAGGACGAAAAATCCGGAGCCCTTGCTTGAGTTGGGAAAACTGGACTGCGAACCTCTTGTCGGAAATTGTATCCTTCGCTGGCGGTTCATGTCGTTAGGCGAAATGCGACTTTCTCAAATTTCTTTCGTTCCGGGAATTCTCCATGAGAATTCTATTGATCGCTGATATTCACGCGAACTGGGCCGCGTTTTCGGCGGTGATCAACCATGTGGATGGAGCGTTCGACTACTGCTTGTGCTTGGGAGACCTCGTGGATTATGGAACGGATCCCCATCCCTGCGTCAACTGGATTCGCAACTATGCGGATGCCGTCGTTCGGGGCAACCATGACCATGCCCTAGCACAACGCGTGCCAGCTGTCGGGACAAGTGGCCTCAGACGGCTGGCGGCGATGACACGCCCTCTCAATCGGCATCAGCTCGATCCCTCTCAAATCGAATTTCTCCGCCAGCTGCCGGTCAGTCGCTACTTTCAAGTCGCCGGATCCAAATTTTACCTCGTTCACGCGACACCGCGCGATCCAATGGATGAATATCTTGGACCGGATCGGGAACGTTGGAAGCCGCGAATTGAGGGCATCGATGCCCAGTTTCTTTGCGTCGGGCATTCCCACACCCCATTTCATCTAAGTATCGGCGATCGGCAGGTCATCAATCCCGGGAGTGTCGGCCAGCCTCGTGATGGGGACTGGCGTGCTTCCTATGCCATGATCGACGAGGGGAAAGTCGAGTTTCATCGTGTCTCTTATGATCTCGACGCATGCATCTCCCAGATGAAGACCACCGGAATGAAGGCTTGGGCCATCGAACTCGCGTTGGCTGTTTTGAAATCGGGTGGGCAGATGACACGGGAAGAAATGGACGCGATCCGCCCGGACGGGGAAGACGTCCCGGAATTCCGGCAGACGACTTAGCGCGCCGCGTTGCCTGAATCCGTGTTGTCCGCTCCTCCGACTCGAACAAGCCAAGCCTTGAATCCGGAATGGCGGCGTTGTGATCTCCTTTTCGGTTATGCACGACCGTCGGAACAAATTCAAAGAGTGGACTCCTTCACTGCGGCGGACCGCTCCAACAGGCTCAATGGCTTTGATGATCCGCAGAAATTGCGCTTGATTGAGAAAAAATTGATCTGTTCGCAAGAATGCGTTGCCTCGCAGTGGCGTTATTTGAGAAAACGAGTCTCTCGAAAATGAGGGAATTCTGGGAGAGTGGCCTTGAACGGACGCTTTGAAGGGCACACAGTCGTCATCACCGGAGTCAATGACCGGGGAATCGGGGGGGCAATCGCCCGCCGATTCGCGGAAGAAGGCGCGTCTCTCGCTCTTTTATGGCATGAACGGCCCAACCGGTTACTCAAGCTCATGGGGAAAAGGCAAGACGATGTCTTGGAGATCCCTTGCGACGTGACTCAACAAGAGTGCGTTGATGCCAGCATCGACTCCATTGTTCAGCGATTTGGGAAGATTGACATTCTCGTCAACAATGCGGGAATCGACCATTCCGGTTGCCTGGAGGATCTCGCGGACGAAGACTGGTCGCGGGTAATTGACGTCAATCTCACCGGCGCAATGCGAATGATCCGCTCGTGCCTGCCGCATATCACAGAGGGTTCCGGCGCAATCGTGAACCTGGCTTCCGTTCTTGGTCTTGCTGGCTGCGGGGGGTTCCCCGCTTACTCTGCCACAAAGGCTGGCATGATCGGCCTCGCGCAGTCGTTGGCGATGGAACTCGCTCCACGGGGAATTCGTGCGGTGTGTGTCGCCCCCGCACTCGTGATGAGCCCGATGACACACAAGTATCTAACAAGCCTGGACGAAAATTTCGATCAAGAATTGGCGAAGTCCCATCCTTTGGGGCCAGGGACTCCCCAGGATGTCGCGGCGGCCGTTGCTTTCGTCGCCTCTCAAGAAGCCCGATGGATCACGGGAATTACGCTCCCTTTGGGCTGGTCAGCAGCATTTCCTTTGCCGATGCAGCAGTTCCTGGTCCCCCGCCAGAAAAGAAATGACGCGGGAGAATTAAAGAACCAGGCTCAGGTCAACGACTCCTTCTCAGATGACGATGATGGCATCTTACCAATGAGGGCCGCTTAGAGCAGTTTGCTCTCCCGTGTGTCCACGATGGTCGGTTCTCACGGCAACGAGAATGCCAAACGACGAGACTGAACACAAACATTGTTCTGCAATTCGCTCGAACTTGCAGAATCGTTGTGAGTTTGACCCGAAATTCGGGCTCGCCCCGTTCCTTTTCTTCGGTCGCAGCGCCAGATCCTGCCAGGAGTTCCTCCGACGAATGTTCGTCTCGCGAAGAGCCTTCACAGAGTCGACTGACTCGTGGCTTGGAGCCGGTTGCGTTGT
>JAGQQQ010000122.1 GCA_020426125.1 Planctomycetaceae bacterium | reverse complement strand
TTGAGTTGCTGGTGGTGATTGCCATCATCGCAATTCTGATTGCATTGTTGCTTCCCGCTGTGCAGCAGGCTCGCGAGGCCGCTCGCCGAACTCAGTGTAAAAACAATCTCAAGCAGCTTGGTTTGGCGTTGCATAACTACCATGACGTTTACCAGATGTTTGTTCCTCGTAAAGGAGGAACAGACGGTTGTGCCGGAACTCCCCGCGGGAACTGTCAGCGTCTCTCGGGTTTTATGGCTCTCATGCCCTACCTCGACCAGGGACCGCTCTATAACCTCGTTCAAGCCGGCGGTGGAAATGGGAACAAGCCACCCGGTGGTCCCGAAGGCTGGGCTGGCTGGACTGAGTGGAATTTGAGTTTGCCAGCGGTCCTTTGCCCGTCTGACGGAATCGATACCAACACCGTGCGAGCGAACAACTTTATGTTTAACATTGGGGATTCCGCGATTAATGCCCGTGATTCCCAGCAAGTTCGCGGTGTGTTCGGGTTCCGGAAGGGCACATCCATCGCGGAGATTACCGACGGGACGACGAATACGATTGCTATGTCGGAAGCGGTTCGTGGCCAGTCGTTTGGGAATCCCTTGGTCTCCTCCTCCGGAACCGATTATCGCTACATCAACACCATCGCGATGAACCAGGATCCCGTTAACGCCCCCGGGGCGTGCCGTAACATCGTGAATGGTCAGTATTGGGTTTCTGGAACTCAGATCAAAGGATGGAGAGGGCGAGCAATCTGGGATGGTCAGGCGGAGCGAGTCGGCTTCAACACCATTCTTCCTCCGAATGCTCCTTCCTGCTCCGCTGGCAGCAACGCGAATGCCGACGCCACGGATTCCGCACTTCCCCCGAGCAGCCTGCATGTTGGCGGTGCCCAGGTGCTGCTGTGCGACGGTTCTGTCCGATTCATCAGCGAAAACATCGATACCGGAAACTTGGCTGCCGCGAGTCCTCCCCAGAACACCTCTGGTCCCAGCCCCTATGGCGTTTGGGGAGCTTTGGGAACCAAAGCTGGAAATGAGCCGATCAACGAGTTTTAGGTTGGCGTTTGTGTCGACCGAGTCAACATTCCCGCCCCAAGTGCAGGTCACTTGGGGTTTCTCTTTTCTGAATCCCATTCGCGCCAATTTCCATAGCGCTCGACCAAGCCTCGAAAGAAAGAAGATGATCCGCCGAATTTCCAATACCGCATTGATTCTGAGCGCATTTGCGATCGTGACTCTCAACGGGTGCTCCGGCGGCTCGGATGCCGACGCGAACCGTCCCACACGCATCTCGGTCTCAGGAAGTGTGTCCTTCAAATCCGCACCCGTCGAGGGAGCCACCGTGACCTTTCATCCCACGGCCGTACCTGGAACTGGCGCCTTCGGCGTCACGGACGCGGATGGGAAGTTTGTCATGGGAACGTTCGAGTCAAGCGATGGTGTCGTCCCAGGTTCCTACAAGGTAACCATCACAAAGTTGGAAGCAGCGGCGTCCAGTCAGCCGGGAGTGGATGATCCGAACTACGACCCCACAAAGCCAGAACCCGAGCCTAAGAACGAGCTTCCTGAGAAATACTCGAAGCAACACACCACGGATCTGACAGTGGAAGTTGGCAACGAGCCAAAATCCGATGTCAAATTCGAATTAGAAGGTTAATGGAATCGCCGCATTGCGAACATGGTCCGCTCGACGTTCGAGCGGACGATCTCTTGGACAACGGGTTTGGGACTGCATCCTGTTGATTGTTCACGTTTCGGCGTGATGTGTCCAAGGCAGCATCATTTCGCTTGGGCAATCGGCAAAAAGTTCCAGTGACGGAGAACTCCGCCGTTGATTCGCAATTTATGGTCAGTCATGATTCTGCCAAGATCCTCTCCAAATTCCCGTGAACGAGCCGTTTCTTGCAAAGAATTGGTCGCTTCGTGTCTTTTCTGGCCCAGAAATTCCCATTGGAGTGAGCGGTAGACTGAATTACTCTTCTCACGTTCGAACGGACTCGCGGAGTGGGACGGACTCTGCCCTGCGGCCAACGGGACTTGGGAATGAGTGTCATGGATCGACGTTTGCACTTATCATACGCGCAATCTCGCCGGAGATGGCTGAAATGGCTCGCCTCTGGGATATTGGGCGGGGTCAGCAGTCTAAGTTCTGGATGCGGCTCAATCATGTACCCAGAGCGAATTGGACAGGCCCGTCGTGGCCCCATCGACTGGAAAGTCGCTGGTTTAGATGGGCTCTTTCTCCTGCTGTTCTTCCTTCCCGGAGTCATCGCATTCGCAATCGATTGGTGGAACGGAACGCTGTTTCTTCCCAACGGCTGCTATTCGAACAACGATGAAGTCCCTGGAGAGCCGTTTCGTCGGGTGGAACTTGGCCCCAAGCCAACGCTCAAACAGATCGCCGCCGCGATTCACCGCGAGACTGGCCAGGAAATTGATCTCGAATCCGGCGAATACTACACAGAAGAGATCTCTTCCTTGAACGAATTCGATCTGGCCCACACACGTTTATTGGCTCAGCATGAGTCTGGAGAGTTGATTTACCGTTGCCAGTCCAAAGATTGAATGAATGCCGGGATCTCCCGCTTTCCTGAGGCGGTGACGGCGATTCGGCTTGTCTATCCCCGAAACGAAGAAAGCCCACGTGTTTGAGGCAAACATGTGGGCCATCCGTCGTTGGCATCGTGTTAGGACGACTTCTTCAATTTGTTGACGACACCAGCGATTGTCTGACTGTCTTCGGCGGCTTTCACCTGTTCGTTCTTGTAAGCGATCTTGCCGTTGGGGCCGACGACGAATGTCCATCGTTTTGAGGTTCCTCCGCGCGTCAGCGTCTCTTCCTTGCCATCGATGACCGCCTTGACGGACTTCTCTCCGGCGGTAAATGGCACACCGAACGCGTTGGCAACCGTTCCCTGAGGATCCGCAAGCAAGGTGAAGTTCAAGTCGTGAGCCTTCTTGAAGAGTTGATGATTGCGGACCGTATCCCCGCTGACGCCAACGACTTCCACTCCCATGTCCTGGAGCTTGGACATGTCATCCCGGAAACCACATGCTTGCTTCGTGCAGCCACCGGTCATGTCGGCCGGATAGAAATAGACGACGACGATCTTCTTCCCAAAGTGATCTGACGACTTCCAATCGCTACCCATATCGTCTTGAACGGTGAATTCAGGGGCTTTATCACCAATGTTCAGCGAAATGTCCACAGCCATGGCAGGCGACGTAACCAGCGCCAGAAACGCACACACAACAGTTGAGCAGGCAACGCATTTCATTCTGAAATCCTCATCAAACAGGAAGGAAGTCTCAAGACCGAATGTCCGTCAGGAACACGATTCCAGGATACGTCGCGCCAAAGCCCCAAACAAGCGATCACGATCCCGGAAAAACGGGATGGCCTCTGTTGCCGCAGAGTCAAAAACGGCGGATCAGACTTCCATCTTTCCGGCGCGCCACTCCCTGGAATCCAGGCGGTCGACGGCACATTTCCCAACCTGTCACGGCGATTGTCAGGAACGACAATTCGAAAAACTGGAACCGTTGATTTCCAATTGATTGGGATTTTCTTAGGCTGCCGGAGGAGCCGATTCCCTCGAATCGACTGAAACCCTGTCTGACCGCACCCTGCCAACTCAGCGCCTAACGGCAAGGTCCCCTTATGAAACTCAGCTTTCGACTCAAGCAGATTCTCGAGGATATTGGCGCCTGGCGCCATGGCATGATCACCGAAATCAGCTCGGAGTGTCAGATCGAGCGGCACCGGATGTCGGGACTGATCCACAACAAGGAGTCCTCGATCGCCTTTTCGGAGTTGGCGGAAATCTGCCGCTACCTCATCGAAAAGCATCCGGTTCCCGCCTCGTCTCTGCCGGGGTTGCTCTTTGCCCTGGAACCCGACGACCTTTGGTCCCTGATTGCTAGCCGGGATTTGTTGCGGCATTGCATTGGAGTCAGAGGAACAGCAGGGCACTACCGAGTCAGTTGGGCCGATTCCTATTTGAACGGTGTCCTGCTCAACATGCTCTATGGTTTCAGCCGGGATCCCATGTTTCGCCAGCCAAGAACGCTAGAACAGGTCCTTGTACCCGCATTCACCGATCCCGAGGACACCGACGAGCATTCCCGTCTGCCGTTGACGACCATTGTCGCTCTTGGCCAGAAAGCGGTCACGGACTTTGAAAAGGTGTCTGGCAATTGTGGTTTTATCTGTTTGGGAAGCTGCAAAAGCAATATCGTCATCGAGAATGTGATCGCCAACGTGTTCAATACGGATGCATATCAAACACAGGACGATGTTGAGACTCCTCGGCAGCGTGCGTGTCCCGTGTTTTACCGTTTGCGCGATGAAGATCCGCATCCGCCGTCCTGCTATGCGGGAACCTGGCTTTCCAAACGATGTCGACTTGCCGGACAGCCGATGGAAGAAGGGATCTGGTATGAACTGGACGGCGACAATTGGGCCTGTTGTCCGTCTAGCGAAACGGAGGATGTCGCCATCGTTCTCTACGACTATCAGTCATCCAGTTCTCGGCTGGAGATGGTGCTTGGCGGATTTTCTGGTCTGGCGACGAGCCTGCTCGCAAAGTGTCTTCCGAAAATTGCCAAAGAACTTTGGCCACCACAGATCAACACGCAGGATCGCCAGCTCGGGCTATTCCTGATTCGTTTCCGAATTGACAAACAGTCGAAACCCACGGCGGATGCCCTAGAAGTGTCGGATCGGATTCCAGACGCCGAGGCCGAAGTCATTCCATTGAATGACAAAGCCGTCCAGCGACGTTTTGCGAGGCCCAGCCCCACCAGTGCCCCCGAGAATCATGATGACGAGTAATAGATCGTTGACGAGGATTTCGTCAAAACAGCATCGTAAAAGCAAGGTGGGAACAGACCAGGGTTTCGCGAATCCTGGAGAAGCGGGCATTAGGGACGAGGGCCGCGTGGGACGGCCCCGTTTTAGCGAGTCATGGATCGTTACTCTTGAGCGATGGCAAATGACTTCTCGTAACCTGGGATGATCATGTCACTCGCTTCTCGACGTATGACGTCGTGTGTGTAAACGAGCGACTGCCCGACGAAGTAGGTGTGGAAGCCATCGACAACGAGATTGTACACGTCTCCTGTTCCAGATTCGTCGATCGAGTTGACTGTCACAGGAGCCGTTAGGGCGTGCAACTGCATCGTCGGTTCGAGTTCCTTCGCCATCCGCCAGCCTTCTCCGATAACCCAAAACGGGTGTCCCTGACTGACAACGAATGTCCCTCCGCTGGTCGAGATGCGGAGCAATTCGGCATCGTTCCGGTCGGTCGTTCCGATGACGGGTTGGAAGGTCAATTCCCCGGTCTGATCCTGCTGCGCGAGGACGAGGTCTCCTAACCGAATCCTCTCAATCGGCTTCGGGCCAAGTTCCGTTTCGACGGGCGTCCCCCGGCTGAAGCAAGACGTTGGAAACAAAGGGGCGTCCGGGTCAACGCGTCCCGAAGGGAGCCAACGGCTCTGCTGAACTTGTGCCAGGACCGTTTTTGGCTTGCCGGATGCGATGTCATTGCACTCCGCCCACCAACTCCGCCAATCGTCGGTGGTTGAGTTTTCCTTTGCGCCCGTCGCTTTCGACAACGCTCTGCGTATGCGATCCGTGCGGATGTCCTCACCTAAGTTTTGCCAGTTTGCCCATCGGTTTTGTTTTAAGACCTCGTCGAGGACTCGGAGATACAAACCGCCCACCCTGTCAGCGGATTGCTCTCCCCATGCATTGGGGAACACGATTCCCCGAGTCTTTCTGACCGGGATCAACCGGCCGGCTGGAAACAGCTCAGCATGACCTTGCCATCTCAAGAGATAATCGTTCGCATCGTGCTCGATCGAACTGGAGATTCGCAGTGCGGCACGCGCTGTCGGATCCACCGAGACGTAGGTTTTTCCTTTTTTCGTCGAATCCAATCCACTCAGCAGCCATGGGACGTATTCCTCCATTCGACGGGAGCGAAGAAGATTCTGTGCTCTTGTTCGAATTTCGGCGTCTTCCGGAAAGACCGCCCAGCGAGCGAGTGCCTCAGAAGCGCGATAGCTTTCGATCTGAGTCGACCATTCGAGAAAAACGAAAGCCTCACGTCTCCCCTTGATTGCGAGATGTTGTTCCATTCCAGGAATGGCATCCGGAATGGCGATCTTCCGAAACTCGTTACGGATGCGAGCCGCCCCTTTCGAATTCGCGGCGTGCAGGAATTGACGATGGAGATTCTCGATTCGAGAAGACCATTCCTCCGCGAGTTCCCGGGCTCGTACCAACTCCGCGAGGGAATCGTCCATCATCTCAGGTGGGATCCAGAATCCGTCGATATGGGCGTGCCCGAGCCGCTGATGGGCTTCATCAAACCCCCAATTCAGCTGAAGACAACGGATCAGATGTGCCCGTTCCTCTGGAAAGAGTTGCCGTTGTCGACATCCATCCGCCAGCAACAAGTGATCCGCGAACGAATCGGGGTGTTTGATCCGTTCATCCTGGTAGCGGACCACTTGGGGAAGCCTCCCCGTTCTTTCGCTAACTTCGCGATAGGGAACCCAGTCCTCGCCGGTCCAGACGTCTCCAAGGTACCAATGGGCGAGCGGAGACTCGGGAAAACGCTGGGCGGTATCCAAGAGACTTGCGTCCCGGGTTTCCATGTCTCCGTCCAGTCCCAATTGTAGCGCGGCAATGGTCGTCGTGTGCGCGTTGGCTGCGATCTGTTGCCGTTGCTTTTGTGAGACGGGAGCGTGCTCGGCGATGGCCGGAGAAGCAACACTCAGAATGGTGGCGATGATCAGAAGACGGGGCATAGGTCGACCTTGCGACTAAGAGTCGATCCGGAAATGTCGGTGTCTTTTCGATATCGAGTGGTTATGGCCACTCGTTCATCCCAGTGACAGTGCGTCATCGGACTTTCCAGGTCGTTTTTAAGGTTGAACGGCCGCTTGGGTGATGGCAATCAGTCGGTCACGAAGCGAATCAACCGAACGCGGATCATATGTGTTCAGGGAACGGATTCGCCGCTGAATCCCCTGGACCAGGGACGATGTCTCCGGAGTCTGCGAGGAAAGTTCGGCCGCGTTTCTCTCCAGCCGTGTCTTCCAGGATTCCAATTTGGCGAGTTGCTCGCTGGCCTGTCCCGCAGCCGCATCAGCGTTTCCCAACATGTGTTGTCGGCGCCGCGCCAGTGCTTCACCCTGGCCAACAACCACTCGCCGAGATTCCAATAACCGAATCTGTTCCAACTGCATGACCACCAACTCGGCCTGTTTTTCCTGAATCGAAACGGAGTTTCGAAAACGTTGCCTTCCAGATATGTTCGAGGGGAATTGGGGATTTGTTTGCCCAAAATTTTGTAAACGACTGAGCGACTGCAATTCCAAGGTGGTCATTGCCACCGCCGCCGACAATTGCTGCTCCGAAGCCAATGATTGTTCGTACAGTTTTTCCATTGCCTCCAGCTTCGTGTCCAAATCGGCCAGTTCCTCCTGGTAGGCATCGAGTTTTTCCGTGGTCGCTTTTCGGAGAGACTCCTGTTCTTGGGCGACCTCGACATACCGCTCGTTGGTTTGGTCGAGATCCTCTCGCTTCTCGTTGCGGACCTTTTGTTCGACGAAGGCGAGTTTCTTCATCAGTTCGAGTTGGATTTGGACGGTCTCGGACCGGCCGGCTTTGTACTGGGATTCCAGAGCCTTTCCCAAAAACCCCCGAACAATCGGATCGTTTTTGTGAGCCTTTCGGGCCGTCTGAAGGTCGCCGTAGGGGCCTTCGAGGTAGGCCATGATCCGCCCCAGCCATTCGGCAGAGACTTGGGCATCGGCGAAAGTCGGTGACGTGGGCGAAATTCCCCCCAGAGTTGCCGATATGTCGACAAGTCCTTCCAACGCCTCGTCGGTTTTCTTATCAAGAATCCCGTTGCGGATGGCATCTTCCCGCGCGGGAAGAACCAGCGGTTTTCCACTCCTCGCTGCGTTTTCAAAGTGCTTTTCGGCTCGATCATTCAAAAAGTTTTTCGCGAGTGCCAAGCCGTACGCGTATTCTAAGAAAGGATGGGGATTCCCAATCTCGGCTTGCGCGGAATCGTAAGCGGCGGTTAGCCGTGTCTCTCCGACGACCTGATCACGGATCGTCTCTCGCAACAGCGTCTCCACCGACTCCGCAATGACCACGTCGGGCGAATCTCCAGCATGAAGCACAGTCGGGGTCGATTGGAGAGGGAGCGTCAATCCAGACCAAAGGAGGCATCCCAAAAGTTGTTGATGAAACTGTCTCATCGAGCAGCCCTCAATCTGTTTGGAACCGCGATTGGAAGGTGAACGGAGAAGTGCCCTTCCGATGGTAACGGGAATGAAACGGGCGAACAAACAGAAAATGTTGGTCTATTCAGAGCAATCTGAGGATTCGACTCGGCGAAATTCGTCGCTAAACCTCGTAATATTTTCGATACCAGTCGACGAACCGTTCGACTCCTGTTTCGATCGGTGTTGAGGGCCGAAACCCGACCGCCTCATCCAGGGCGTCGACATCGGCGTACGTCGCTGGGACGTCACCCGGTTGCATGTCAAGCATCCGCTTCTCGGCCGATTTCCCAAGGCAATTCTCCAACGTCCCGATTAAATGCATCAATTCCACTGGCTGATTGTTACCAATATTGTAGACCCGCCAAGGGGCATTGCTGCTTCCGGGGTCAGGATCGGCACCAGACCAGTCGGGATTGGGAACGGGCACATGGTCCATCGTCCGGACGACCCCTTCGATTATGTCGTCGATGTAGGTGAAGTCCC
>JAGQQQ010000121.1 GCA_020426125.1 Planctomycetaceae bacterium | reverse complement strand
AAATCCGAATTTCGAAATCCGAAACAAATTCAAAATACGAATGACAGAACCGATGGCATCGCATCATCAACGAAAACCGATGCGATGTGCAATCATTCGAATTTCTGACATTTGGATTTGTTTCGAATTTGTGATTTCGGATTTCGAGTTTCCATACCAGTCAACGCGACAGTTCTTTCCCGCCCGTTCCTTAGCCATGTCGGGGGCATTGAAATATCCCGCCCAATTTGTGAGCGAATGCCGAATCTCATTCGGGTGCGTTGTGGCGCCCCCGTCAAGCTCTCGATTGTTGACGGGCATTGTCAATCTCAGAGCGTCTCACTTCCATCTGACACCTTTCAATGAATATCAACCAGCAAATCGCGACCCATCTTCCTAGCATCCACATTGGCGGCAATTGGACTTCGGTGACTCTCCGGGACACGCTCGCCGACGTGACAACAGGCCACGACTCCGGTGCTCTCCTTCCATACGATCGCGGCCCTTGTCTTTCACGTAAACGACTTTGTCAATGCGACGATCGCCGTGTTAAAAGGAGGGCCGCTTGACGCAAGCGATCAACTTAGCTTCAACTGCCCGCCGATCTCATCAGAAGGCGATTGGAAAGCTCTTTTGCAAAAGACACGGACGGACGCGGAAGAGCTGGCGAACCTGATCGAACAGATGCCGGAAGAGCAACTTGCCGAATTGTTTGGTGATGGCAAATTTGGCACCTCCTACCGGTGCCTGCGTGGTCCCATTGAACATTGCCATTACCATTTGGGGCAGATCGCTGTTATCAACACAGTGCTCAAAAGTCGTGGTGAGTTCGCGACGGTTGATTGATTGACGCAAGAACAATGTGTGCGACCGGCAGGGGGGCTGTGTTCCGATGTCGGGATGGAAGACCGGGTACGACCGGGACGACGTCGGAAAGCTCCCCAGAAGTCGATGATTTCCGAGAAGATATCGCCGCGTACAAACCGTCCGAGCGAGTTCAACAGGAACAGTCTGCTGAACGCACTGGTCTGATGACAGCCACTTCCTTGCAAGCCAGCCAAGAAATGAATCTCGCAACTTTCAAACTGGCGAAGGCATCAGGCGGATGCTTCCATTTTGCGGAGGTGTCAGTTGTCGTCGAAACCACGGAAGCCCCCAGTTCGGTCATACTGTCTCCGAAGGTGTTCGCGTGGTTGAAAGATGAGTACGGCCCCGATGCTTGGGATTGGAGTGTCTGCGACGAGTTTCGAGAGGGGGCGAAGTGTGGTGCGGAATTTGCGCTTCACAATCGCAAGTCCAACAATGGAAAACATTGGAGAATCGTGGTCGTAAGAATCCAAGCGACTCCCGCGGATACCACTCGGGACTCGGTCGCGTTCGCTGCGTGTTTTGCGGTTTGGAAGGGCATCGACGACGAAGGAAGCAACTTGCCCTACCTGGATGGCCGGAGCATCGTCTTTCCCCAAGGCCAATGACATTTGCTTTGAAGGGAAGCCTCCTCAGCTACGTTGTGTGCGTCGAAACGCACTTTCTTATGTGCTTGCGTAGATCGAAACCCGTTCGCTGGGGCATCGCAACTCACCTCCAGTGCGAATCGCGATCGCAGTCCCTCGCGGTTTGCTTCAACCTGCTTTTCTCCCCAAGGCAATCGCTCCTCAAACCTCCGCGAGTTTCTCAGTCGAATCGCCGAACTGGGGGAGTTTCACACCATATTTTTCCAGCAGGGAGAGATACAGGCTACACATTTTTCGGTTCGGTTGGTCGAGGTAGTTCAGGCAGCGTCCGGTTTCGATTTGGCCGCCGGCGCTGCCGAGCAGGACGACGGGGAGTTGGTTCGCGTTGTGGCTGCCGGTGAGCATCGACGAGCAATACATCAGCACCGTGTTGTCCAGGCAGGTGCGGTCCCCTTCTGAAATGCTGTCAAGCCGCTCAGCGATGTAGGCGAACTGTTTCAAGAAGAACTGGTTGACCGTGAGCCAGTCGTCCGACTC
This sequence comes from Planctomycetaceae bacterium, assembly GCA_020426125.1. Classification (GTDB taxonomy): domain Bacteria; phylum Planctomycetota; class Planctomycetia; order Planctomycetales; family Planctomycetaceae; genus HKST-UBA70. The sequence goes on along the minus strand of JAGQQQ010000121.1, from coordinate 16,911 downwards.
CTGGTGCGAAAGCAGGTGATGGATCATGTAATCGATTCCGAGGTTGGAGAACCTCAGCGAAGAGTGATCGTTGTTGAGCTTCAGTGTACAAACCCGGGTGGTGTCGGTCTGGAAGGCAAGCACGAGAATATCGCACATCAGCTTCATATGTTCGCCGATGTCCTGAGGAATCCCATCGGCGGGACGGGGAATATTCGGCTCGGTCAGCGAGGGTTTCCAGCCTTGCAGTTCCCCGCGTTTGCCCGCCTGTTCGATCCGTTGTTCGACTTCGCGAACGGAGTTCAGGTACTCATCGAGCTTGCGTTGATCCGCGAGGCTAATTTGCCGCCGCACATCCGCCGCGTCTTCGAGGACGGCGTCGAGAACGCTTTGATCTCCGATATTGACGTTGTCTTTGAATAACCGGTCGAAAGCCAGAGACGGATACACTTCCAAAGGAGTCGGAGTCGTCGGCGAGCTCCACGAGATGTGGGAGCTATAGATCATGGAATAGTTCTTGTGGACCGAAGGGTTCGACTTCTCGCACCCGAGCACGAGGCTGGGGACTTTGGTGGATTGTCCGTAGGTCTGGGCGAGCAGTTGGTCGATGCTGGTTCCGGAACGGATTTCGCCGCCATTGGCCAGGGGAGCCCCCGAGAGCAGGTTCCCGGTCTGGGAGCTATGGATGTTCCCTTTCAAAGCCTCTTCGTTATACAAGCCGCGGATGAAGACCATCTTCTCTTTGAATGGGTCGAGCGGCTCCAGGACCTTGCCGAGTTTCATCTCGGCCCCGGACCCTTCGGCCCACCAGTGGTCCTTGTGAAAGCCGTTGCCGGAGAAGAGGACGCCGAACCGCAGGGGAGCGTTCCCATTCGCGTGAACACTGCCCGGATCCGCCCCGAAGACCGGGAGCGACTCCAGCCAGGGGAGTGCCATCGAAACGCCGACACCTTGCAGGAATGTCCGTCGCGGAAAAGTGGCCATTGCAATGTCTTTCGTTTGGAGAACTGTTATTCGGGGTAGTCGTGGACGATTTGCCAGAGGGATAGATACTTTTCGCGGACGGACTCATCCAACTGATCCGCAAATTCTCGTTGAAGTTTCAATGTCGCGATCAATTCTTGAACGTCCGCGAGGTCGCGCGCCCGGCGGGGGTTCGTCAATCCTGACGCGAGCTTGAGTTCCAAAAGGCCGACGAGCGAAATGAATGTGACACCGTCAATTTCGATCGATGTCTTATTGGGATCGGGAAAGGCAACCGGCTTGGGTTTGCCGTCTCCTGGAAAATCCCCGGTGATGAGGAACTCAATTCGAACTCCCGTTTCGGTATCACGCAGATTGCGGCTTCCTTCAAACGGGGGGAGGTATCCCCTCCCCACCAATTTTTCTTGAATATGCTTGAGTCCATCGGCCGTGACGAGGAGGTCGACGTCTTCCGTGAACCGTCGATATCCATGGAAAAACATGGCCATCCCGCCGACGACATTGTATGCAACTCCCAGCTCGTCCAGTCGCTCACAAATTCGTCGCAACGTCCGATGAACACCGCTTTCATTCTCGAAATGCATACTTCCCTCATGGAAAGCAAGTTGATGGTTGCTGGCGAGTTGTTCTTCGTACGTCTGCACAACAGTCTCACTCTCGGGTCTCACTCACGTTCACTTAGCCGCCGATTCAACTTGTTCCCGGCCCCGGATGGTTCGGAACTGGTCGCTCAAAACAATTGTCTCAACTGCGGCGAGGATCTGAAAGTCCTGTTGCTCCAGGCGGGCCATCATCTCCTCAATGAGCGGTTCATCGGACAACTGCACGGACCGCCCCAAGGCATACCCGAGCAGTTTCTTACAGAAGTGATGGACAAACTGGTCGCGGCGCTGATTGGCGAGATAGTCGCGGAGTCCGTCGACACCGGTGAGGGGAGTGCCGTCGTCGAGTGTGGTTGTCGTGTCGATGGGATGTCCCGCCTGATCCTGTTCCCGGAACCGTCCGATGCCGTCGTAGCTTTCGAGAGCAAATCCGAACGGATCGATCCGAGCATGGCACTTCGCACACGCTTTATCCGAGCTGTGGCGTTCAATGAGTTGACGCTCGGTGAGTCCGGCCGGAGCGGTCTCGGGCAGGACGGGGACATTCTTCGGCGGTCGCGGGAGCCGTTCCCCAAGTAGCGTTTCGGAGACCCAGTTCCCACGCAAGATGGGACTGGTCCGGGAAGCTCCCGACTGTTTGGAAAGCACGCTGCCGAGTGTCAGGATTCCTCCGCGATGGTGTTCGCGGGCATTCTCCATCAGTTGCCATCCCTCATTGGAAACGGGGACGCCGTAGAACCGGGCGAGTTCGCCATTCACGAACAGGCGATTGCCATCCAACAGACTTAAAACGGATCGATTCTGTTGGAAGAAGTCCGTGAAATAAAGAATCGATTCTTCATACAGTTCCTCGCGAATCTCGGTGAACTCAGGGAATTGCTGTTCGTTCTTCTCATCGTGCTGGTCAAAGTCGAGGACGTGCAGCCATTGGCAGCCGAATTCGATCGCCAACCGCCGGATGTGATCGTCCTGGACCAGGCGGTGCAGTTCTTCCTTGATTGCGACGGGATCCTGCAACTCGCCAGATTCCGCACGGGCACGCAATTGTTGATCGGGAAGAGACGACCACAAGAAGTAACTGAAGCGACTTGCCAGTTCATAATCAGCGACGGGAACCGGCTCGCTCGCGGGCCCCGGGGTTTCCAGTTTGTAAAGGAATGCCGGGGAAGTGAGCAGGCGGGTGATTAATAAGCGAATCGCTTCCTCATGGGGAACGGACTCGGCTCTCAGCTTGTCATAGAGGTCCGTCAACTTCGTTCGTTCGGCGTCTGTTAATGGGCGCCGCCACGCCCCGTCGGCCAACTTCAGAACCGCGTCAACATGTGACGGCTCAGCATGGGCGAGGTCCTCGCGGAATCGCTTCGCGTTTGCTTCGATCGGATCCTTCAAAGGGACGAACACCGAGGGGTCCGCGTCCTGCGTGGCGAACTCCATCAACTGTTCGTAACCCGTGAGGATGGTCAAAGCGTCCTGACTGACGAACCGGAGTTCCTTCCACAGGCGTTCGAGCCGTTGCCGTTCCTGGTCATCGAGCATCAACCGGGCGAGGTGGTCGTCCTCGCGATGAAACAGAACCAGAGTGACCACTTCGTCGACCGGAACGATCCGAGCGTGGCACATCGCGGCGGGGAATAGCTGCCGAAAGTCGTCGTAGGCAAGTTCGACCTCTTCCCGAGCCGAGGAACCCGCCCGGGAGACATAGGGGGTTGCTGGTGTGGAGATCGATTTGGGATCTGAACTCTGTCCAAGTTGTGCGACGAACTGAGCGGCGGCCTCTTCGCTGCTGGGAGCAAGCGTGCCCTCGACAACAAATTCTCCCCCGGCAACCAACTCTGCCGGGAGTTGGAAGGTCCATGAATTTGGAGTTGCAAAGGACAAACTCGCGGAGTCGATGGTCTTTCCGGATGGAGTCTTTCCAAACCGGGTGGGAACAATCCCGAAATCGTCGTCTGCGGCAAGAGTGTCGTTCTGCGAGGACTTGCTGACGAATGATCGCCATTGAAGCGGGCCGTTCCAGTCTGCCAGGAGACGGGCCAGTTGCTGATCAGGTTCGGAGGCTCCATCGAGTTCGCCTCTCGCCAAAAGCTCGATTTGCGATGTGAGTGCGGCGAGTTTGTCGTTCGGCGTACCGTCGAGAACGGCCTTTCGCCACTCTGCCAACGTGGAGTTTTCCGGGACGACTGACTTGGGAACCTCGTCGCCCCCCACGGAGACAAAGTGCCAGACTGCTTCGTGACCAAGGTTGTCCGCCTGAGGATTACTGGTGAGGATGTCATCCACAACTTCCTGCGACAATGTCCAGGCTCGGGCGGCGCCGTTGACCTCTTTGATCGAGAGATCGATTGCCGTCGTGTCACACGAGTGATCGCGGTTGCGAGGGGAGACTGTCAAGGAGATCAGGTCTCCTTCGCTGATGGGATAGGATTCCTCCGTGGCGAATTGGGCGGCGCGGCCGTTGTCGATGGTCCCGTTCGCCAATACCGACTGACCCGCCGATGTCAGCAACGTCACCGACCAATCGGCTCCGTTTCCACACTTGTCATCGGCGTCGTTGACGGTTCCGGAGACGGCGACCTTTGTACTCACAGGACTTCGCCACACCACCGCCACGCCCCGATCAGGAGTCGGATGAACAGCGACCGCCCGGGGGGGCATGGTGATCGTCACAAAGTTGACCACTTCCTCACTGGTGTTCGTAATGATGGAGGGGAGCCCGCCGCCGTCCCAGCCGTTGAGGCTTGCATATCCGGCCACGCTGGTGATCCGGTTAGTCAGGTGCCCGTTCACGGAGCGATCGACACGTTTGCCGAGATCCAGGAATTGCGTCCATCGATCGAGCAGGTCAGCGTCGAGTGATTTTTCCTTCGCGACATCAGCGAGAGACCGGTCTCCCCGGTGAAGTTCAGCCACGGCGTCGAGATAGGACTTCGCACGAGGTCCCTCTTGGGCGTGAAAGGCCTTCACAGTGTTGTAGGCGGCTGGCAAATCCCGGAGAAGGAGTGGGGAGCGGTCTGGAAACTCAATGCGTGGGCGCTGCCAGACGATTTCGGCGTCGTCTTTCGTTGCCGAGGCGTGAAGTGAGACGGGGAACTCTCCTTCGGTCGGAGTTGTGAGGGGGATGCGAACAGCTGTCGACTCGGGAAGCGGAGTTTCCGGAACCTGCCAGGGACGCACGATGCCGAAGTGTCCGACCGCTTGAAACCGCCACAACACGTTCTGCCAGGCCCGAATCTCATTCGCGAGGGGGATCGCGTCACTCGGACCGGCCTGTTTCAGTCGCTGACTGATGCGCTGAAGCAGCAAACTCTCCGGGAGAGTCGCGAGCAGGTTGTCCGCGAGGATGGTCAGATATTTGCCGTTGAGTCCCGTCTCTTGGCCGATGCGCATCCCGGCCGCCGGGTTTCCGGTGAGTTCGTCGTGGTTCTCAATCAACGCCGCGAAGTAGGGCGCCAACTCCACGCGACCATCGTTCTCGGTTGATTTGCGCGGGTCGGGGATGCTCCAGCGATCGAGGGCGTCAACGTTCGTTTCCCCAGACGTATGTTTGCGATAAAGCTCGCGGATCTGGTCCACGAGGTCATTCGTCCAGTCCCTTCGCGTGGACTTCTCCGAAAAGCGGATCCCTTCGGGTACAAGGACGGCATGCGAAGCCACTTGCCGAGCGGCATCGAGATACTTGGTGACCATTGTCGGGGACATGGCCATTGCGCTGCCGACGTTGGTGAACCCTTCTCCAGCCGCGCCGTCGACAGGGAAATCCCGCGTCGGATTCAGGTCGATCCCCGTGAGATCGTGAACCGTATAGCGGTATTCCGAATTCGTCAGGCGACGTAGGACGACCGGTCCCGGATCCCCGGCATTGGCGCGAGCCTCGGCGTGAAGGTATTCGCGAACCCATTTCAACAATGCGTCCCGCTCTTCGTCCGACAACGGAGGACTGTCCTCGGGGGGCATTTCCCCTTCGCGGATCATCTGTTCGACACGCTGCCATGGAGCCGGATCCCGGCGGATGTCCGCGAACCCCGCGAATCGCTGAAGGTCGAGTTCTCCCTCCTTGGCTTCGGTGGAGTGGCAGTCGAGACAATGTTTTCGAAGTAATGGCAAGACTTGCGTCTCGAACCGGCCTTCGAGTTTGTCAAAGGCGATCGGATCCTCACATGACCCGTCGCGTGGGAGCGAGGAAAAAAGAACGATGAGACACAGTCGAACTAGCGAATGGGAATTCAAGGCGGGATCCCTTCAAGGTCAGACTCGGGCGAGAAGGGGATGATATCGCATCCATCAATAGAGATGAATCTCACCAGCGGATTCGGGATCCGAGCGAGGGTTCTCAATTGAGGTCGTCCGCGTCATACTCTCGGAGCGTGACCTTGCTGGGAGATGACTTTGCCATGAACTCTGCCTACAAATTCCTGCATCACTTGGACCGCCGCTGGATCTTTTTGTTGATGGCGATCTCGGTGGCTGTTCCGATCTTATTAGGGCTCAAGTTCCCCGAGACGCCGAGTACGCTCGCCCAGGATGTGTTTGACGAGATCGACCAACTCCCCTCAGGATCCAAGGTTCTCATGGCCTGGGATTACGACCCCTCGACCGAAGGGGAACTGGGGCCGATGGCGACGTCGTTCACGAAGCACTGCTGTGAGAAGGGACATAAGATGTACTTTCTCACGCTGCTTCCCGTCGGTCCACAGATGGTGGACAAAGCGATCAAAGACGTCATCCGCGCCGACTTTCCTGAACTGGTCTACGGAGAGGACTACGTCAACCTTGGCTACAAGTCGGGATACGAAGGAGTGATCAAGGTCATCGTCACTGATCTCCGCGGGCTCTACACGACTGATGCCCGCGGCACCAACATTGATCAGATTCCGATGTGCAAGGACATCAAAAACGTCCAGGACATGGATCTCATCGTCAACGTCAGCGGTGCCTACCCTGGAACAAAAGAGTGGGTGCAGTATGCCGCCACTCCCTATCCGAAGCTCACGACGGTCGCGGGGTGCACTGGGGTGCAGGCTCCGTTGCTCTATCCCTATATCCCCCGCCAGCTCGCGGGACTGCTCGGTGCCATTAAAGGAGCGGCCGAGTACGAAGCGATTGTCAACGAAAACTACGGCGGAGAAGACATCGACAAAAAGTATCTCGAAGCCAATCGACGCATGGGCCCGCAACTCGTGGCCCATTTGTTGATGATCGGCCTGATCCTCGCTGGCAATTGGGTCTTCTTCATGGAACAACGAGCGCCGGGCGCGATGGAATAGCGAGACCTGACGGTCGAAGTTCTGTCAGAAATCGTAGCGCAACATCCACTCCACAACGAGTGACCGTCCCGGAATATCGGAGGTTAACAGGGCGGGGTCGACTTGTCCGATTCGAGTTTCATGAGATTCCGTGGTCCACCAGGTCACCTCCATCCCTGTCCGCAGTCCATCGGAAATCTGCCAGATCAGGTTTCCAAAGAGGAACCGGTTCAACGTTCTCCCGAGCAGAGAGTCTCGATCATCGGGATCATCGATGCCAAATCCGACGTGGGTTTGCCAGCACTCATTCCAGTCATAGACGGCTTCGAACCATCCGCCCATCGAGTCGATGGGACGGCGTACACAAGGGCAGACCCCTTGGCCAATCCCTCCCAGAAAGGCACTCAGGTTTGAGCCCTGAAAAAACTCCCCCTGAAGAGAAAAACGTTCCCAAACCAAACGAGCATCGAGATTCCAGGACCAGGTTCGCACGCGGACGTCATCCGCCGGAGGCAAATTCAGAGGAGGGGGCCCTGGTGTCAGGAAATCAAACCCGGTTTCACCGAAGTGCCCAGAAAGGCCAAATTCCAAGTCTGGGAGACAAGTTCCGCTTTCCTCGCGGAGAAAAGCAAGCCGGCCTTGGGCGACGGGCCACCCGGCCGTCTCGCGACGAATTCCCGGCTCGGTTGGGAAGTCTGCGACGATGTCCTGATTCAGGGATCCTTGGAGGATCACCTGGGAACACTGGTTCATGTGAAGAAACCGTTCGAGGCGGACCTGCGCCCGTCGAAAGCCGATATTGCCGCCGTTCCAGCCCACGGAAAAGTTGAGCGTGCCCGGAGCACGTGGAGAGATGACGTCCCAGGTTTGGCCAATCAGAAATCGATAATCGGAGTTTCGCGCTTCCCACCACGCCTGCCGCAACCTTGCTCCAGCCCGGTTCTCGGTGATGAATTGTCCGAAAAAGTCAAATTCAAGTTGTCCTGCGGTTTCTAGTCCGTTGAGCAGTTTCAAATCGGGCCCGACAACATTGACTCCCAGACGACTTCTCCTGGCATCGATGTTCCAGGCTGGTTCGCCTTGGACGTCTTCGGGAAAAACCCAGAGTGTGAACTCTCCAGGAGACGTTCGACTGGTGGCGTAGCTCATGCTTCCCCAGAGCGAACCGTAGATTTCGGCGGAAATGGAGGAGCTTTCCTCGGACGCGGCGTCAGGTTCAACAATCGGAGACTCGCTCCCCTCGTCGGAAGGGGCGACATCATCAACCGCCGCAGGAACGGGAGGAGCAGGCAATGGCGGGGAAAACTCTCCACAGACCGCTTCTGGCAGCGTGGAATTCAAGAGAATCGCGACGCAGATCAATCCTGTTCGAAATCGCAAAGTGACATTCCAAGAGTCATCCGAATCGGAGACAAAGATCGCCCGCCTCAACCGGGCGGGGGACATTATTCCGAAACATGATCGGAGGCAAGAAGAAAGCGTTGGACAAAAAGACTCGAGAGTCCAAAGGTTCGTTTTCTGCCGATGAGAAACTGAATCCTCCTCGACGAACGAGGAATACGCGACGAATGAATTGGCCTGACCGACATTCCCCCACCAATCAGAGTTTGCCCTCGGTGAGTTCGCGATGGGGGCTGACACCGCCTTGCCAAACTCCTCAGGAAACAACGGGGCGGAGAAATGCCAACGTGACTGCGTTGAGATGATGCTGCTTTAACTCCGCGAGATGATTCTCTGACTGGTCCTTCAGATCCGTTGCCGCCAAAGTCCCGAGGCTCAAGTCCTTCGTCAGAATTTCTTCGAGGCTCGCCCAGAGATTCACTCGTTCCTGAGCGGTCGCGACGAGTGTTTCCAACTCGATGACGCGGCTGAGGTCCGAGTATTCGAGCAGTGCATCATTGAGTTTGAATCTCCCGAGTTTTTCCGCAAACCACGCGGCGCCCTGTTTCATCCGTCCAGCCAGACTTTTATCGGCATGGACGGAATACAACACACCATCCGCAATGGATTGCTGAGCCCGGACGTCTTCAACCAGACGTTCCAGAAACCGTCCCAGGTTGGTGCTCTGGTTGCTTTCATGGCAGCGAACGATCAACTCGATTTCGCCGACCATGAGAGCCAGGTGATCTTCCAGGTAAATTCGTAGTCGTTTCTTGTTCATCGAGACGCCGAGTTATCGATCAGGTGAACCGTCCAGAGTATATCCTCACTGGCGTTCGAATTTCAGCAATAAGGATACCGAATCGACTCGTGCCGGATGTTGTGTTGAGGTATTCTCGGTTCGATTCCTGTCATCGAATCGTCGTGACCATTCCACTCCCGGGAATGGATCCGAGAGAAAATTCCGCACCAATTTCGAATCGGGAGTTCTCGGACAGGCTGGAAAGCCGGTAGCGATGCATATTCTCTTCGTTCATCAGAATTTCCCGGCTCAATTTGGCCACATTGCCGCTCATCTGGTGAAGAATGAGGGTTTTCGCTGCACGTTTCTGTCTGAACTCCCCGATGGAATTGTGGCGGGGATTGAACGAATCCAGTTCCGGGCTCAGGGCGGCGCGACTTCGCAAACTCACTACTGTAGCCGAACTTTTGAAAACCAGATCTGGAAGTCCCATGCACTCTACGAGACGCTCCGCCAGCGTCCCGACATCCAACCCGACCTGATCGTCGGCCATTCCGGGTTCGTCTCCACGCTTTTTCTCAAAGAGCTTTATGACTGCCCGGTGATCCAGTATTTCGAATATTTCTATCACACCCGAAACTCTGACATTGACTTTCGTTCTGATCTGACTTCCGTCCCTCCGCTGGACCTGGCGCGAGTTCGCGCGCGAAATGCCATGCCACTTCTCGACCTCTTGAACTGTGATGTCGGCTATCTGCCGACTGAGTGGCAACGAAGCCGGTTCCCCGCCGAATTTCAACCCAAGTTGCGAGTCATCTTTGATGGCATTGACACCAGTCTTTGGTGTCCCCAAGAGGTCAGAGACCGACGGTTTGGCGACTGGACGATTCCCGAGAATGTACGTCTCGTGACCTATGTCAGCCGGGGCATGGAGTCCATGCGGGGTTTCGATATTTTCATGAAGGTTGCCAAGCGTCTCTGCGAATTACGAAACGACGTCGTGTTCGCGGTCGTTGGCGAAGACCGTGTGGCGTATGGCGGGGATCTTCGCTACACGGGCAACAAGTCCTTTAAGCAATGGGTTCTCGACCAGGACGACTACGACCTGACAAGAATCCGATTCCTGGGACGATTGTCAACTGAGGACTTGGTGAGGTTATTGAATCTGTCCCATCTCCATATTTATCTCACAGCCCCCTTTGTTCTTTCCTGGTCTTTAATGAATGCGTTAGCTTGCGGGACGACCGTCCTCGCCTCGGACACACCGCCGGTTCGGGAAATCATCCATCATCAGGAGAACGGTTTGCTCAACGAATTTTTTGATTGCGACGGCTTCGTGGCCCAAGCCCATTCGATCCTGGACGATCCGCAGGCCTCTGCTTCCCTGGGGCGGAAGGGGAGTGAGATGATTGCGGAACGATACAGTCTTGATGTCTGTCTTCCCCGGATGCTTAACCTCTATCGAGAGGTCCTGGAGAACCATTCACTGGGGCGATCGAGTGGATCTTCATCACTCTGTTAACCTGATAGTCTTCCAGCTATGTGGTCACGTTTAAGAATCGATCTTTCCTGGCGTGATCTCCTTTTTGCGACGTTTTCCGCGTTTTTTCCAACGTCTCGGGAGCGGCTCCAGCAGGTCCTGGAAGAAGAGTGGAGTAACGGGCACAATGACGCGCTGGTGTGTCTCTCCGTCCGGAGCGGGCTGGACCTGCTTTTTCGAACCTTGAATCTTCCTGAGGGATCCGAGGTTCTGTATTCAGCCATTACGATTCCGAACATGTTTCACATTGCGGAGGCCCATGGTTTGGTCCCGGTCCCCGTTGATCTGAATGAGCAGTATCGAGTCTCATCACAGGCTCTCGATACGGCGTGTTCCCCACGGAGCCGAGTTCTCATCGTCGCTCATCTGTTTGGCGATTGTGGCGATCTGACGGACGTTCTTGCATTCGCGAGGGAACATCAACTCCTCGTTGTTGAAGACTGTGCGCAGGCCTGGTGCAGTCCCGTTTGGCGGGGAGATGGGCAAGCGGATGTCAGCCTGTTTAGCTTTGGATCGATAAAGACCGCGACCGCGCTTGGCGGAGCCCTTTGCCGTATTCGTGATCCCCAACTGTTAGCGCGGATGCGAAAGACGCTCGGCACGGACCCGATTTCGTCACGATGGAACTACCTCCTGAAGATCTTGAAATACGTCTTGCTCAAGTTTCTGACGGTTCCCGTTGTCTATGTCGGGTTCCTTTGGTGGAACCAGTGGAGGGGGCGTGATCCCGATTGTGTCGTCGGCCGATTGACGCGAGGTTTTCCCCCGGGGGAGTTGTTGCCCACTCTTCGTCAACGTCCCTGCGCTCCGTTGTTGGGGCTCCTGAAGAGGAGATTGCGAACTTATCATCCCAAACGCACACTCCGACGCCACATCATTGGGACTCGGCTCTGGAAGGCGGCCCATGGTACTCAGGGGGGAGACAACGGGGTTTTCCGTCATCATTCCTTCTGGCTGGTTCCGATCCTTACCACGGAACCGAACGAGTTGGTCAAGCGACTTCGCCAAAACGGCTTCGACGCGACGACTCGCGGACGGTTGGAAGTTGTTCCTCCTCCCAGGGACCGCCCAGAACTGGCATGCGTTCAGGCGGAGACCTTTTTGGCGGAGACCGTATTTGTCCCGTGCTACCCCGAGTTGACAGATCGGGCGGTCGCGCGACTGGAAGGGGTGTTGCGGTTGCATCAGCGGGAGATCGGTCGGCTCACTGAGAATACGGCGGTCGAGGGGACTGGGAATTGACGCGATCCGAACTCGCCGCGTGTCATTGTTGGGTGATCATGTTCGGGGAAATTCGAAATCCCAAAGTCCGAATCTCAAACGAATTCAAAAACCTGATGATCGAAACGAAACCACAGGTTGTGCTCGCGCAGAAGAACCACTCGCGCGTCACAGCGAGTTGTTTCTTCCTTTGGAGTTTCTGATTTCGAATTCGTTTATTCCTTGTTTCTTGGAATTCCGGATTTCTTCCCATTGGCTGTCCCAAAATCAGAATCGGACATTTAGTCCGTTTCGGTGGCGGGAGTTGGGAGTCTTTGTCTCCGAAGTTCGTAGCAGAGGATTCCTGTCGCGACAGCGGCGTTTAGCGAGCCGACGTGGCCGGTGATCGGGATGCGGATTTGGGCCTCTGCCATGGTAAGCAGTTCGTTGGCGATTCCTGTCCCCTCGTTTCCCATCACGAAGGCCGTGCGGCGCGTGAGATCCATTTGTGAAGGGGAAATGGTTCCTTTCTCCGAAGCCGCCAAAAGTTGGAAGTCAAGTTTCTGAAGCCGTTTGCAACTTTCTTCGAGGGACGATGTTTTCACGATTTCCAGATAATTGACAGCCCCTGCCGAACTGCGGGCCACATGAGGAGTGACGGCAGACTGCCCTATTTCCGGAACCCAGACCGCCTCAATTCCAAACAGGTCGGCAGATCGCAAAATGGCTCCAAAGTTGAACGGATCCTGAATTCCTGCGAGGACGAGGACGGCCGCGCTCCGTGTCAGTTGAGCGAGGACCTGCGATTCCGAGGAATAGGGAAACGCCGGCATCTTGGCAACGATCCCCTGATGGTCGCGGGCTCCGCAGAGTTTTCCAAGGGCATCGGGTTCCTCACGGATCAAAGGAATACCGTCTCTTTCCGCAAGCCGACGGACTTCGGAGTCCCATTCGTGCCTGGGCACGTCTGCGATAACGATTTCGACGGGAAGCCAACGTCCCGCACGAAGCAATTCCGTCACCGCGTGCCGGCCCCAAATCCAGCAGCGATTGTGGCCCCCGGCAAAATCGCCTTTCTTCCGTTTCCGTTTGCCGACCATATTTCCTCCGCAAAGGTTTGGATTGCTCGAGGGAGACTGTAACAATTCTCCAGGATTTCTCCTGAACGAGGCCGGTTTTCCATTGTGGGAATCTTGATGCACACCCCGAGCGGCATCAGAATATCGAAGGATCAAAGAGAACAAACATGCGACGGCTGCTCCCACTTCGTAAACAGAACAAACTTCCGATCTACCACAGCGAGGAAGAGCGGGATGGTCTGCGCGCCGCCGGCAGCTTTAACTCGAAACTGTTGGATTTTCTTCGCGACCATGTCCAGGAGGGGGTAACGACCGGCGCTCTCGACAAACTCGCGGAAGAGTACACCCGGGACCATGGCCACATTCCGGCTTGTCTGGGGTACAATGGGTATCCCAAAACGATCTGCACCAGTGTGAATGAAGTCGTCTGTCATGGGATCCCCGACAATCGTGTCCTCCAGAGCGGCGATATTGTCAATCTGGATTGCACCACCATCGTGGACGGCTGGTACGGTGACTCCTCCGAAACATTTTTGATTGGGGAAGTGGATCCGGAAGTTCGACGGTTGGTTCAAGCCTCGTTTGACGCGATGTGGTTGGGAATCCGGACAATCGAACCGTATAGCTCGGTCATCGAGATCGGACTGGCGATCGCGAAGTTTGGTCGACGGGAAGGCTTTGGCGTCGTCGAAAACTTTCAAGGACATGGGATCGGACGAATGTTCCACCAGGAACCGGGGGTTCCCCATGTTCCCGTCAAAAAGAGTCGGAAGGACATCCTGGCTCCCGGGGTCAGTTTCACCATCGAACCGATGCTCAATCTGGGGCCCCACACGACAAAAGGTCCATTGTCCGATGGTTGGACGATCGTCACTGCGGATGGCCGCCCGAGTGCCCAATTCGAGCATCAGATTTTAATGACCGAACTTGGTCCCGAGATCCTCACGCTGACAAAGCGGGGGCCTCAGGAAGGTCATCAATTCTAAGCGATTTGCCTTTTCCTTTCTTCAGATTGCATTCGTCACCGCTCTCTGACCGTTTTTGCGTCTCGATTCTTAAAGGTTTCCGTTGAGCAGTTCCCCAACAGAGGCTGACTCGGTCGAGTCCGAATTCCCGTCGGAGGCCGCCGGAGTTCCCGCTAAAATGAGGATCGTCGCGGTCATGCCGGCCTACAACGCGGCGAAGACGCTCAAACGGACGGTCGACGATATCCCCGAGGGATCCGTTCAAGAGATCATCCTCTGCGACGATGGCAGCACCGATGACACGGTTGCCATTGCCCGAGATCTCGGGCTCACGGTGATCGTCCATGAGCAGAACCGGGGCTATGGTGGCAACCAGAAGACCTGTTATACGCGCGCGCTCGAAACAGACGCCGACGTGGTTGTAATGATCCATCCTGATTATCAGTATGATGCACGTGTGATTCCCGTTGCGGCGGAGATTATTCGGTTGGGAATCTGCGATGTCATACTCGGTTCGCGGATCCGAACCCGAAAGGAAGCTCTCGATGGCGGGATGCCTGTCTGGAAGTACATCGCCAATCGCATTCTGACCACCTTCGAAAATGTGATGCTCGGGCAGAATCTGGGGGATTTTCACAGTGGCTTTCGGGCTTACCGTCGGGAAGCTCTGGAGAAGATTCCTTGGCAGGACAACAGCGAGGACTTCGCCTTTGACAGCCAGTTTCTTGCGCAGGCGGTGTACCATCGCTTCAAACTGGGGGATATTCCCGTTCCTGTCCGGTATTTCGACGAGGCCTCAAGTATCAACTTCCGTCGTAGTTTGACCTATGGTTTGACGACCGTCTGGATTGTGACGCAGTACCGGCTCCAAAAGCTCAAGCTCTGGCGTTCCTCGCTGTTTCGGCGTTGACAGGGAGTGATTCTTCCCTCCTCAGGAATGGCGTCGAACCGTGAGGACATTTCCGCGACTCAAGGCGTCCAGTCTGCCTGGAAGCGAGTGTCTCGGCGGAGTCGAAGTCAGCGCCATGTCGGCGAGTTGGTCGAGGTGCCACGCGGAGAGTTCCTGACGCGGCCAGTCCTGAGCTTGCCAGAGTTGAACAAAGAGTTCTCGAATCACGGCTCTCGGCTGCCCAAACATGGTCTGCCGAGACAGACGAACGCAATCGCGTTGAATTTCAAGTTGCGAGTCCGCAAGCAACCGCCCCGCGATGGTTTCAATCGCCGTCTGGGATTCCCGGGCTTGGTCGGACAACCTCACTAAGGCTTCTTCCACACGGGGGTTGAACTCTTGACGCAAGTGAGGCAAAAGTTCGTTTCGGAGTCTGTTTCTTGTGTAAATGTTGGACTCATTCGAGGAGTCCACTCGGTAGTCCTGTTCGAATTCATTGAGGAACGCAAGAACCTCCTGCCGGGATACGGCCAACAAGGGGCGTAAGATGCGGATGCCGTTTGTTAATCGCCGCACCGCCGGGATTCCTGTTAGCCCTTTCAGGCCGGTTCCCCGGAGAATGTGATGGAGAACCGTTTCCGCCTGATCGCTGGCTGTGTGGGCGACGGCAATCCAGCCGCAGTGATGGGCGATCGCCGTTCTCGTGAGAAACTCGTAACGCTGCTGCCGAGCTCGCTCTTCTGAATTCCGCTCTGCTTGATCAGTCCGTCCGATCCAACATGGGACCTGCCATCGCTGGCACAATTCGCGGACCCATTCGGCATCGTTCGCGGAGTCGGGACGCAAAGCGTGGTCGAAATGTCCGACCATCAATTCGATTCGATGTTGCTCGCGAATTCCCATTAGGCCTCGAAACAGTGCGACACTATCCGCTCCGCCAGAGACAGCCACGAGGATTTTGTCCTCGAACACCTGATCCGAGTCGAGTCTGTTCGACAGCACGTCTTGGATTCGTTGTTGCGGGGAAGGGCGATTCATAACGGGATCACAAACCTTCGCGAGTGTCTCGTTGTCGGCGAACTTCAGCCCCCAGGCCGGCAATCAATGCGATCTCCGGCATCACCGGCGCTCGCATTCGGGTATTCGTCCAATACAGGAGATGGACGCCAACAATTGCGAACACCATCAGGAACACGGGCATCCATCGGGAAAGGAATAGGAACCGATGAGGATAAGGGGAGGCCGCGACTCGAATCAGTTTTCCGACCCCAACGGCAACCGAGAGCCAAATGGTGATGTACCATCCCGCGATGAATAGGATGAGCGAACGGGGCGTCGAGTCGGTCCATTCCCCCCCCGGGAGTACGCTCCAGAATCGCAGTTGGCGAAGCAGGCAAGCCCTCAAGAAATCTGTCGGTCGCCGCATCATCGTTTCACGGGCCTGATGAGTCATCCAGTCATCCTGATCGACTTCTGAAGTGACGCCCGCCTGTTGCATTTGCTTTTGGATTCCTGTCACCCAGACCGATTGTCCCGGGCCATGGCTCCCATCCCAGACCGTACCGTACGGCTGTTTGACGACCTCGTCATAGAAGGCGTCGTTGTTTCCCAACAAAAC
Source organism: Planctomycetaceae bacterium (assembly GCA_020426125.1). Classification (GTDB taxonomy): domain Bacteria; phylum Planctomycetota; class Planctomycetia; order Planctomycetales; family Planctomycetaceae; genus HKST-UBA70. The sequence goes on along the minus strand of JAGQQQ010000121.1, from coordinate 690 downwards.
GGTGTATCCGCCGTGTGTCGTCATCACCACCGGAACCCCGAGCACGAGAGCGTTGCGAATCACCCACGGGGAAACGGTGACCGCGACTCCGGCCACGAGGATCAGCACTTTGGGCCATTCGCGTTCCCGAAGCGGCGATTCTTTCGGACCATCGCTGATGGTGTTGCGGCTTTTCCCTGGAAGCCAGTTCGTGATAAACCATGCGAGAGCTATCAATCCGCCAAATGCCCAGAACGAGGGACGACACAAAACATTCAGGCCAAACACGACCCCGATCGAGAACGACGCTATTAGAGTCTGCCGAATGACGTGGCGGGTCGCCAGCACCACCAGGAAAATAGACAAGAACGCGGAGAGCGTTTCCGTCATCGGAAATGCCAGATACCGGAGTAACACCGGGTCGAATGCACAGATCCCGGCGGCAGCGAGCCGTCCAAAGCGACTGAGTTGAAGTTGAATCCCAGCTTGCCAGACCAAGAGAATGGTTCCCAGCGACAAGCAGGCGTGAAAAATCCCACGCACAAGCGTCTGCTTAGAGCCGGAAACGTACGTCAGGAGCAAGGGATAAAGAGGCGGGCGATAACTTGTCAGGCCACCAGGAGTCGAGGCAAAGTCGCCATGTTCCCGCAATTGTCGAGCGATCGCCAGGTAGGCGTCTCGGTCATCGTTGAGATCGGACTGGTATCGCCA
>JAGQQQ010000120.1 GCA_020426125.1 Planctomycetaceae bacterium | reverse complement strand
GGTCTGGTCCATGTAGATGGGGAACGCCCGCATCCGCGCAATCCAGTCCTCGTAGTCCTGGACCGTCTCGAATCGTAGGGAATCGGCAGTGGAACCCTCGTCCTGAATGCCTCCCCGTTGGTTGAGAGGGACGAGGTGCCAACCGAACTCGTAGCCTTCGACCTGTTGTTGATACTTCCTCTCGAACAGCCGGAAATTGATCTTGTCTTCTGGGCTGAGTTGGTCGAAGTCGATCTGATGGAGATCCTCGAGAACGGCTTGGTCCAACTCGTGGGACTGCGCGATCGCTTCCAGGCTGAGATCGGGCCATTCACGATTGAACCGACGGTCACCTAATGACGACGCCCACGTGGGACTTTCCCGCATGGTGCGGTCCCACTCCCGTTCGAACAGGGCATGCAGCTGATCCCCGGGCGTAGCGGCATGGACAACGGACATGGCGGCAAACCAGATGAGAAGACAACGACGAACTGGAGACATGGGAACCTGCGAAGACAAGGGCGAAACGCTACCGAATTGATACTGGTGTCCCTCGGGGATGGCAACCGAAGACTCCATTCCAATCGAGACGACCCTCCTAAACGCAAAAATCCCATTCACCAAAGTCGATCCCATCATCGGAAGGGGAATGAATTCGGAACAGTCAAGGGAATTCTCGGAGAATTCGCGGAGGGGACCATCATTTCCGAGCTATGAGTTTTCGGAAGGGTGGATTGTCGTTGCTTTGCCGCGCTCCGCCCCGATGGAGTGACGCACCACGGTCGGTGTGTGGAACCGAGTCCACAAATTTCCCCTCGCCCTGTCCGAATCCATGAAACGACTTTCCACGACATTTCGGTTGGCCTTCTGTTTGTCGTCGCTGGTGGTGACAGCACTACTATCCGCTCACGCATTGGGATTGTTGCCGGATGCGCATTCCACGGCGGTTCAAGGCCGGGTTGATCTCTGCGAAGCGATCGCGATCCATTTCTCGGAACTCGCGGAGAAGTCCGATATCGAAGGGATGCAACGCACGCTCAAGGCGATTGCTTCCCGAAATGAGGATATCGTCTCTATCGGGGTTCGCCGAACTTCCGGCGAGATGCTGATCGAAGTCGGTGACCATGTGTCCGGCTGGAATTCGACTTTGGAAGACCGCTCGACTTCCACACAAATGTACGTCCCCATCGCTCAGGAAAACCGACCTTGGGGTTCCATCGAACTTCGCTTCCGACCGCTTCATTCATCAGGCATCGCCGGATTCCTTGCTCACCCACTGGTCAAGCTCGCCTTTTTCCTGGCCCTTGTGACGCTTTTGGCATTCCAACTCTATTTGCGGTTTGTGTTGCGACAATTAAACCCGTCGAAGGTCGTGCCTTCGCGTGTCCGTTCGGCTCTGGACTCCATCACGGAAGGGTTGATGTTGTTGGATCCCAGAGGACGGATCGTGATGGCGAACGAGTCCTTTCTCCAAGCCAGTGGTCAGTCTCTCGAAAAACTTCTGGGACGCTCCGCGGCGGATCTTCCCTGGAGAATGCAGGAACACGACAATCCGGAGCGACACCAAAGCCCCTGGGGAGATGTCCTTCGAGATGGCGTCCCACGAAAGGGGACGCTGATGTCCCTGAAGTCTCAATCGGATCGAACTTATGTGGTGAATGCGGCTCCGATTGTTGATGACAACGGCAACCAGAGGGGAGTGATCACTAGCTTCGAAGACGTAACGGAGATGCGAAACAAGGAGTCTCAACTTGAGGAGGCGCTCCGTCAGTCACAGGCCGACCGTGAGGAGATTCATCGGCAAAATCAGGAACTGGAACGACTGGCCACGCGCGATCCGTTGACGGGGTGTCGGAATCGTCGTGCCTTCTTTGATCTGTTTGAACAGTCCTGGTCCGAATCCCTTCGCCACCAGGATGAACTCTCCTGCGTCATGGTCGACGTCGACAAGTTCAAATCGATCAATGACAACCACGGCCACGCGGTGGGCGACGAAGTTCTGAAAAAAGTGGCCCATTGCCTGATGAAGACGGCACGCGACAGTGACATCGTTTGTCGCTACGGGGGAGAAGAATTCGCGATTCTCATGCCCCGAACAGGAATTCACGATGCCAACTTCGGCGCGGAACGCTTCCGTCTGGCCATTGCCGCGCTTGAGTTTCCCGAGTTGACCGTGACCGCGAGTCTGGGAGTTTCCGCGCTCAGTGAAAACCCCGACTCCCCGCAGGAGCTTTTGGATCAAGCTGATAAATGTCTGTACTATGCGAAACGAAATGGGCGAAATCAGGTCGCATCATTTGACAAGATTCCCAAAGAGGCGCTGAAGCCGGAAAAAGCCGATAGTGAGAACGTTCCCGGTCCCCGGTCTGGGACAATTCCTTATCCCGCGGTCACCGCTTTAACCTCGGCGTTGGCTTACCGGGATGTGGCCACGGCAAACCACTGCCGCCGCGTCGCGGATCTGGCCGCGGCAGTGGGAGACGGACTCCTGACGGCCGGAAACTGCTATATCCTCGAAATCGCTGCTCTCTTACACGACATCGGAAAGATCGGTGTCCCTGACTCCATTCTTCATAAACAGTCCCCTTTGACGGAGGAAGAATGGAAGTTGATGAAAGGCCACGAACGAGTCGGACTGAGCATCCTCCGGACGTCCTTTGGATCACCCGAACTCTCGGACATTGTCGAGAACTATCGACGACCGTTTTCCGAACACAACCCCATCGGTCAGGGGATCCCTTTGGGGGCCAGGATTCTGGCTGTCGCCGATGCCTATGATGCGATGATGACTCCGAAGGTGTATCGCGATGGACTTTCACAACAGGACGCATTTGAACAACTTCGCGAAGAGGCGGGAAAGCAGTACGACCCCGAAATCGTCGAGAGACTGATCAACGTCGTTCAGATTCGCCGCATAAACCAAGACATCCCCCTCCATGTCGCCAGAGAAACGGCGCTTCTGATCGGGATGGAACTTGAGCAATTCTCCGTGCTGATGGAGAGGCAGGACCTTCAGGGCTTACACGGCATGGCCGGTCGAATTGCTCAAGTGTGCCATCAGGAGGGAGTTCCGGAAATTGCCACCAAAGCGATGGAACTCGAACAAGCGACGACAAACGACGAAAATATTTTCGAAGCGCTCAAGTGTGCGAATGAACTTCTCAATTATTGTCGGGCATCGCAGGCCGTTGTTCTTCAAACGGAAGAGTCCGTTTCATCCGGTGGTCGGTAACAGCGACTCGCCCCGATTTCTCATGACCTGGCGTTTGAGTATTTCTCGGGACACCACTCCCTGAGGTCACAGGTTCGAATCGTTCCGTGGAGGTCTCCATCACGTGGGCGGACTTGAGATCCCCCAATCTGGAGAACATGGGGGGATTCCGTTGCAACCGGTTGCAGTCCGGGGGGGGATCGGTTACATCGATCCTGTTTCGATCCGCACAATAGAGAATGATGCCATCCCTCATTTTTCCACTTTGGCTTGCCCGCGGCCGGGACGGACTTCGGTGTCATTCTGTAACTCCCATTTTGCCATGAAGATCCATCAGTTCCTGAACCATTACAATATCACCGACAACCCCTTTTCTCAGGAAGATGCGGCGGCGGATCGGGTGTTCCGGGACCACTGCCTGAACGGCACTCATCATTCCGCGTGGGACAAGATCTTCGGAGATCCCGGAGTCCCGTCGACCTCGGTCGTTTTTGGGGAACAGGGGAGCGGAAAGACCGCTTTGCGGCTGCAAATTGTCAGCAAGCTGCGAGAGCACAATCTCGAAAACCCCGAAGAACGTTCGTTTGTCGTCCAGTATGAGGACTTCAATCCCTTTCTGGATAACTTTCGGGAACGGCTTGTCGGTCGGAAACGTCGACCGGAAAAGGCCCTCCAGAACTGGAGATTGTGGGATCACATGGATGCGATTCTCACATTGGCTGTCACTCGGTTGGCTGACACGATTCGCAACGACGGTCGCGACAGCCGAGATGAGTCCTCCAAAATCACCTCCGCGCAAACCAACAAACTCTCTCGGAGCCAGAAACGGGACATTCTCCTCCTCGCAGCCTTCTACGATGACAATCGCGAGCACTCGGCCACGAGCCGCTGGAATCAGCTTCGCCGCAAACTGAAGTTCGCCAACTGGAAATCCTACTGGGACTGGGGTCTCGGATTGATTGTCACGGCCGTGACCCTGGGGCTGGTTTCCCGCTTTTCCGAAGAGTGGGCGACATTTTTCAATGTCTGGGTCTGGGTGATTGTCGTCGGAGGCTGGCTTCCTTTGTTGTGGCGGCAGTTTAAGTGCTGGTGGACGGCGTACCGCGTCAAAAAACAGATTCGGGTCACCGATCATCATGTCGGCTCGTTGCGGTCGATTCTCGCCAGCTTTGAACAAGGGGATGTCATCGGGCAACCCGTCCCTTCGCGCGCCCGCGGAGATGATCGGTACGCTCTGATCGAGCGGCTGCAATCGGTCTTGAAAACACTGGGGTTTGATAACATCGTTGTCTTGGTGGACCGAGTCGACGAACCCCATTTGGTACATGGTTCTCCGGAACGGATCCGCGACCTGATCTGGCCGCTGTTCGACAACAAGTTTCTGAAGCACCCCGACATGGCCTTTAAGCTGCTTCTGCCTTCGACCGTGGCTGGCTATCTCAACCGGCAGGAAAAAGAATTCTACGAACGGTCCCGGCTCGATAAGCAAAACCTGATCCCCTCACTCAGCTGGACCGGTCAGGGCCTGTACGACGTTGCCAATGATCGGCTGAAAGCCTGCTCGCAAGACTCCCAATCTCCGGTCACGATCCGTGACCTGTTTGATGATTCCATCAGCGAACAGGAACTGATTACGACCTTTGACCGCCTCCGGGCTCCGCGGCACCTGTTCAAATTCCTGTACCGTTTGCTGATTGACCATTGCAGTAAGTACACGGAAGACAACCCACAATGGAAGATTCAAAGGGAAACTGTGCAGTCGACGCTCGCCTTGTTCATGCGGGATCTCGACAGCTACGACCAGAAGCTCGGCACGGGCTGACCATTCCGACTTGACTTTGCTCTAGGGAAACTTGAGTGGAGTTTTCGAAAAGCGGCGGAATCTCTTGTAAAAGCTGCAAAGTGGACCGGCAGAAGTTGCCCTTCGTCTTGACCCCCGGAATCTGGTTGCCGTAAAACGTGTCTCACATGACGCGGCGGCCAAACTTCCTCTCACGGTCGCCGTTCTCACATCCTTTCGGATACTCCCTCCTCAATCCCTTTCAGAGTAGGAATCTCCCATGATCGGAATCCGCGCCCACGTTCTGGCCGGGCTTGTGCTGGTTTCGGCGGCATGCAGCCTGCCGTCGAATGCCTCCGCACAATTCTTTGGCGGGAACCCCTGTGTCCCGTGTGGACAACCCATTGCCACGGCCCCCGTGATGCCCGTGGCGATTGCCCCCAGTTATCAAACGGCCTCCGTCGACTGCCCGTGCATGAAGCCGGTGACGGAAACCGTTTACCAGGACGTCGAGCAAGTCGACTACAAACCCGTTGCCAAAACAGTCAAGGTGGCAAAGGTCGTCACCGTGATGGAAGATCGAGACGTGACCACTTATCAGCAGGTCGCCGAAGCCCGGACCGTCAATGTTCCATCGTACACAACCCAGACTTACACCGACTATCAGCAGGTTTGCCAGAACAACAGCTACTGGCGGACCAATTATCAGCCGGTTTGTAAGCCGAGCCCCTGCCAGGTCGATCAACGGACGGGACTGCTCGGGGAATTGAACCGGATGAGTCTGGCCTTTCGGAACTCGTTCACACCGAACTACACCGCTTCCAGGCAGTTCGTTCCCAACGTGGTCGCGACGACGGTTCCCGTTCAACGTACTGTGCAAATCCCGACGACGCGCCAGGTGACATACAATGTCATGCGGTCCGTTCCCGTTACGACCACACAGAAGGTGGCCGTTCAAAAGACGGTCTGGGAAGACCAGACCGTAACCGCGTACGAGCCGGTGGTTACCAAGAAGCGTGTCGCCGTTGGGACCCGGACCCGAATGGCCTATGTTGATCCCACCTCGGGGGCCACGACGTCCGCCCAGGCCGAGCCGACCCCCGCCGCGACGGCCGATTCCAACTCCAATGGTCAGTCCACCAATAATAAAGGCAGCGTTCGTCTGCAGGCCGCTCCCAAGTCCCAGCAGGTTCCTGTTCAGAACCCGATCTTCCGCCAACAGGCACCGGCGGTTCAGCCTGCTCCACAAGAGGCTTCCCCATCGGCTCCGCAACCCGCACCCCGGGCTCAGTTGAAAAACGAAGGTGACAGCCCCATCGCGACCTCAGACGATGCCGTGCCGACGATTGCACGTGTCTCCGCTTGGCGAACCAGCCGAGAGGCGAAACAAAGCCCCGTTCCAGGGAATGGCCCGGAACTGTCCGTGGCCAAAAAGTAAGATTCCGATGGATTCCCACTCGCTGCTGAGCCCCGACCGGAGATTCCTGGTCGGGGTTTTTCCTTTTGCGAATCCGGAACCATTCATTCTTGCCTTGGAACTGGATACTCTTCTCACCTGAGCGGACTTTGCGGAAATCGGTCGAGATTCAGTGTGATTGTTACGTGCGGATGAGTAATACGGAAGAAATCGACCTGTTGGTCGGGGTAGCCTTCGGGCTGGAAGCGGTCGTAGTCCGAGAATTGGAAGATCTCGGGTATCTGGGGGCCATCGTCGAGGACGGCCGTGTGCGACTGCGTGCGCCCTTGGAGGCAATCTGTCGGCTGAATCTCTGGCTTCGCTGCGCGGAACGGGTCCAGATCGTCATCGGGGATTTCGTTGCCCGGGACTTCGATGAGCTGTTTGATCAGACGAAGGAACTCCCCTGGGAACGGTGGCTTCCCGTGGATGCGAAGTTCCCAGTGAATGCCCGGTGCGTTCGCTCCGCCATTCGGAGCGTTCCCAACACCCAAAAAATGGTCAAACGAGCCATCGTTGAACGCTTGCGGAAAGTCTACCTGAGACACAAATTCGAGGAGTCCGGAATTGAATACTCCATCGAGGCAATGGCACTCGGAGACCGCGTTCTGCTGACCATCGACACCTCAGGGGAAGGGCTCCATAAGCGGGGGTACCGGCGGCTGGTGAGCCTGGCTCCTGTTCGGGAAACAGTCGCCGCCGCGATGGTCAAACTCAGCTACTGGAACAAAAACCGGCTGCTCGTCGATCCATTTTGCGGATCCGGGACAATTCCCATCGAAGCCGCGATGATCGCTCGCAATCTGGCTCCCGGGCGGGACCGAAGTTTCGCGGCCGAGGAATGGCCTCAGATTCCCAACAAACTTTGGGCGCAGGCCCGTCAGGAGACCCGGGATCTGAAAGACCTGAAACAGTTGTCCGTTCCCATTATTGGCCGGGATCGGGATCGCGACGCGGTCAAGATCGCCCGGCAAAACTCCAAGCTCGCAGGGGTGGGGCTGGACATCCATTTTGAGAACAAGGAATTCGTCGAGTTCCCCACGAATCGGGACTATGGCGTCCTCATCTGCAATCCCCCATACGGCGAACGCCTTGGCGAGAAGCGGGAAGTCGCCCAACTCTACCGGGACATGGGAGAACTGCTCCGCGACCTCGATACATGGTCGCTCTACATTCTCACGTCCGCCGAGGGATTTGAACGCCAGTTCGGCAAGCGCGCGGACCGTCGGCGGAAGCTCTACAACGCCAGGATCGCGTGTACCTACTACCAGTACCTTGGACCAAGACCGCCGGACTCCGAGCCCCGCGAAATCGACGAGCCTTAACGCGATAGCGAGTAGATGACAATCGTGCCATCTTCGTTCCAAACGCCGAGTTCGTTCGGGTTGCGAGTCGAGAACAAGCCGGTGGGGGTGAGCGTGATCCCTTCGATGTCTCCTTTCCAGGTGAGCCGGCCTCGGGCGGTTTCGTACATCTGCCATCCCGACTCCGAATAGATGACGAGTGCCCCATCTCGCAGAAAAACTCCCTGAGGATGAATCAGTTCTCCCGAGAGCGCCGTTACTAAACCTTCGCCCAGCGACGGCCAGACGACGACTCCCCCGTACTCGAAGAACGCCGCAATCCGAGGCCGCGTGTACTTCTGACTTCCGACAATTGAGAGAATCTGACCTCCGACGTCGATCTGTCGGAGATCGTTCTTTCGGCTCACCGAGTACAGCAGAGCCCCAAGCCCGATGTAGACCATCTCTTCGCGAGCGTGCATCGGGACGATGGACCGTTCGCCTTCCAACGTATGGAATACCATATCCTGAGGAGGCAGGAGTTGGCGGTTCGCCAATGGCACTCCGCTCCGGTCGAACCCTTTCAATGAGAATTCCGGGATCTCGACGGCCCATGTCACGCCAGAGCAGGACGCCAGTCCAAACGTGTTCGCCTTCAGCCAACCCGGAGTCCCCGCGATGATCTGCCGGTCGATGGAGTCCTGCGGTTCTTGGATGGTTAAAGTGTTCGCCAGGATATGGATCGTCGTCGTCCGGTCCGCTTCATCGACCGCCATCAGCACCGGTCGCCCCTCGGTCTCTCGCTCTGGCCAGCGGATCACGTGATCTCGCGTCAGATCCTCAAGCTGCCCGGACGCAAGCATCACGCCGCCGGGCTTGCCGGAACCGAGCATTCCTTCACTGCGAGGGGATGTCCCCAGCGCGTGAAATGCGTCCCGGGACGTCTCCAGGCACCGCCATTCGACACTCCCGGGAAGCCGGCCCCGCTTTTTGATATGGGCAATGACAGTATTGGCTTTCCCCCGATTCGGCGGTGGGCGCCGGGAGATTGACGGCGACCGGGTCAGCTTTACGGGTTTGGGCCGCAAGTATCGCTTCGTATCTCTCGGCAACAACCGGTCCTCGGGTGTCAGTTTCTCCAGGATTTGAAAGAGTTGTGAGTTGAGCCCCTGCTCTTCGATGACGGCCTTCGAGACCACCACTCGTGTCGCATCCTCGGCCCGGTCGCAAACCTCGCGTTCCGGATACGTCAATGCCACCTCCGAGAGGCCTTCCACCACCGGCATCGTCAAGTTCGACGGAAACAATCCTCCGCGAAGCAACTGGACTTGTTCCGTCGCTTCGTCGTGTCGGCCCAGACGCCCCATCAATTCAAACGACTTCAGCAGGCACTCGCGACGGAGAGAAGAATTCCGCCAATTCTCTTTCACTAGCACCAACGCCTCCTCCGGAACATGCAACTTCTCATCGAGTGCTTTCGTCGCTGCGAGGAAATCCCCTCGCTGCTTACAGGCCTCGACATGTTTGCGATAGGCCTCCTCCGCGAGTTCGTCCTCCTCCAACTCGGAATACAGATCACCGACCGTCTCGTATCGTTCTAGAGTTTCGTAGATGGCGATCGCTTCATGGAGCAGCCCTCCCTGTTCGAGACACTGGGCGGCCTCCAACGGGCGGTGCAATCGGTCCCGATAGAGAACCGCTGCCTCTCGGTAATGTCCCCCTTTCACCAGGGTCGATGCGGCGGAGTTCAGATCGTTAAGCAGTTCGCCGTAGATGTACGCCGCTCGACGGTAGCGCCCGAGACGGACTTCCCGTTCGGCCAATTCCCGGTAGCGTTGGAGGAGTTGGAACTGAAGATCGGCGGGGATGTCCCAGTAGTCCGTCGCGCCGCCACCGCCGAAGAGGCGACCGAGGCTGAAGTCGGCGGGGCGTCGCTGGAGTTGTCCTGTCGGAGCGACTGGACGGGATGGCCCGTCCCCGCCCCCTATGGGAATGGCATATTG
>JAGQQQ010000007.1 GCA_020426125.1 Planctomycetaceae bacterium | reverse complement strand
TCATGACCGTCGGACCGAGACATGCCACAACGATTGGTGTGATTCAACAACAGTTGTTGAAAGTGCTGGTCGACGAGGAAGTTGCCATACGTGTTCAACAACCCGTGACGCTCTCCGAAAGCGAGCCTGAGCCAGATGTGTCAATTGTTCGGGGATCGCTCTCGGATTATATGACCCATCACCCGTGCCAGGAGGACGTTTTACTCTGCATCGAAGTCTCAGACAGTTCGCTGAAATACGATCGCACGACCAAACTGCAGGTCTACGCTCGCGCCGGGATTCCCGAATACTGGATCGTCAATCTGAACGAGGAGCATGTCGAAGTCTATCGAACACCTGATCCCTCGGCGGGAACTTTTCTGGAAGACTTCATCGTTCCTCGCAAGAGTTTCCTGTCGCTTAATATTGATGATCAGTCCGTTGAGCTCGCCATCTCGGAACTCTTGCCATGCTAACGCCACCGGTGATTGAAAACGATGGGATCCCTGCCTATATTCCGGAACTCAGCGTTGAGCAGTACCACCTGCTGATCCGAGAGGCGGTTCTTCCCGAAGGGGCACCGATCGAACTCATTGAAGGGCAACTGGTCTGGAAGGATCGTCGAGATCGGGCAGGAAGCATCATGACCGTCGGACCGAGACATGCTTCCACAATTCGCAAAATCTCGCGAATTCTCGGCGAGCGGCTCCGAAACTGCGGCGGATTCGTGATGACTCAACAACCCATCACGCTCTTAGAAAGCGAACCAGAGCCAGATGTGTGCGTCGTTTTTCGTGCTGAAGATCACTTTGAGGACCACCACCCCGTAGGTCCCGACGTCGCTCTCTGCGTCGAAGTCGCTGACAGTTCACTGAAATACGATCGCACAACAAAACTTCAGGTCTACGCTCGTGCCGGGATTGCCGAATACTGGATTGTGAATCTCCGGGAAAATCAGGTGGAGGTCTACCGGAAACCGGATGCCGTAGATGCGGGGTATTCGGACAACCTCATTGTGACATCGGGGGGAGCCGTAAGCCTGCGCGTTATTGATGAAGAATTCGAATTCAGCGTCTCTGAGTTTTTGAGTGACGGCCCGCCTTCTCAGAAATCGCCGTAGACCAGTCTTGCTCTATCCGCTTTCAGTGCCGTTTTTCCAGTCAATCAAAACGGACTCGGCAAGAGCAAAGCGTGGTGTTGGAAGAGAGTCCGTTTGCCTTCGGCGCCCAGGAATTGGGTAAAGAAGAGAATGAAGACATAGAACGCGAGCAATGGCATCAGCACTCCTCCACAGAGCCAGCGGAGGGACCAATGGGCACGCCGTCCCTGTTCGAATCGAACGACCGCCTGCCGATAAGCCCAGCCGGTGATGATTCGCGTGGGATAGATGCTGATCACGAAGATGATCAAGAACGGCCACATCGCGTCCTGGGGCGGACTGAAGGCTTTGAAAATGTAAAACGGCAGCGATAACGCATAGAGCACGATCATCGCCAACGCCCAAGAAAGCGGAGCATGCCCCCAAAGTGTGCGGACCTTTCTCAATTCGAACCCGGCGGACAGTCGGTTTTCCGCCGCGAAATGGGCTTGCAAAAACGCCACCCAACTGAGGGCCAGCGTGAGGAGCGTTCCTCCGACCAAGACTGCGACAATGCTGGCTCCTTCCGGACGGTTCGTCGCGGAGTAGATGGCAGTTGGGATCAACAGCCATGCGAACGCCACCAAGAATCCGCGAAGCCCCAACCAGAAGTGGTGTCGCAGCCTGAGTCCTCGCACGAATTTCGCCACATGGTCACTCGCGGTTTCGAGGTAATTGCCTTCTCGCAAACGTGACCAAAGCCAGCGGACGTTCTTAATCGGGCGGACAAAACAGGCCAGCGACCCGCCGCGCGCGAGTGCCAGGATGATGTGAGCCGTCGTCAGTCCCCAGAGAATGGACTGGGCCACCTGGAAACGGATCGCTGGTGCCGCGGTCGGATCGATCAGTTGGGCGTCTGCGGCCATGCTGGAGATCAGTCGAAGGGGCATCAGGCAAACCCAAATCCCCAATGCGATTGATCCGAATCGGGGAGCATCATTTAAGAGCGGGAATGCGTCTCGAAACCGTCCTGTCCGGGCGACCCGGCCTTGCACTTCGAGCAGATACCCCAGCGCGAGAAAATTGACAATCGGGATTGCAGCCGTCACCGCCAGAAAAAAGACGAGACTCGCCAATCCCCAAACAAGCCGGATGATCCACGCCATCGCTTTGAGCGGATGCCGCCAGGGAACCGGAAATGGCTCCCATGAGAGGAGCCCCTCCGATGGGTTGGCCAGCAATTCGCGAGCATCCTCACAGGAGTCTCGTGACACCTCGGTGTGGTCTCCATCAACCTCCGCACCTGAAAGGATCTCCTTCTCACGCTCGGACGCGACGTCCAGGAGTTGGGGATCATCAGGAGTGGTGCTCGCATGAGCCATCGTTTAGGGCTTCTTCAAGTCAAAAAGTCAGTCCGTCTGGAAAGCCTACCTCAAGCGAGAATGTTCCGTTTCAAAAAATCCCCTTGAAACGGAACCCCCAAACCGGCGGTATAATCTCGTGACGCGGCCATGTGGCCGCATGACAAATTGGAGATCCGAATGAGGCCGCGAGGGAACAGGGGCCGGGGGTCAGGGATATCATGTCCCAATTTTCCGACGATGGAGTCCTCGACTTCCTTGCTTGTCGATCATTCGCCGTGATCGCAACATGCCGACGAACTGAGGGTTCCGCGATTTCCGTGCCTCGTTTTCGAATGTGACTGTCGAAATCATGAAGAAACTGGCCTATCTCGGACCGATTGCCGTCGTACTGGGGGTTGTATTCATCACCTCGGCAGCGACGAAGGCCCCGGTCCGTGTGCTGGAAATGGTCGCCCCAGAACAGGTGAACGACGACTTGCAGGCCGCGGTCGCGGAGGTGGATGGCCATTTGCGGCGTCGTTGGGAAGACGTCGGGCTCATTCCCAGCAAGTCCACAGACGAATTGACGGTGCTGCGACGATTGTCGCTGGCGCTGCATGGAACGATCCCCTCGCTGGAGGAGATCCGTCTGTTTGAGCAGGACACCCGTGCCGACCGTCTCCTTCACTGGACGGCGGGTATGCTCGAAGATCCCCGTTTCTTCGACTACTTCGCGGAGCGACTTGCTCGGAGTTTCGTCGGCGTCGAGCAAGGACAATTCCTCCTGTTTCGCCGAGATCGGTTCCTTCATTGGCTGAGTGAGGAACTCAAAAGTCACACGCCCTACGACGAGATTGTGCGGCAGATGATCACGGGGGAAGGGGTCTGGACTGGCGAAGGAGAGGTCAACTTTCTCACCAGCGGATATGCGGACGGGGAGTTCGATCCGAACAAACTGGCCGCTCGCAGTGTTCGCGCGTTTCTGGGGCAGCGGATCGATTGTGCCCAGTGCCATGACCATCCGTTTGACCATTGGAAGCAAAGTGAGTTCGAAGGGCTGGCGGCGCACTTTGGGAAGATTTCCATCAACCCTCTCGCTGGGGTGTTTGACAACCCCAAGGAAACGTTCACCGTTGAAGACCGGCTCACTCTGGAAGAACGGGAAGTCTCTCCGGAAGTCCCGTTTTCTCCGGAATGGCAAGGGGAGACGAAAGCGAGTCGTGAGCGACTCGCCAACTGGATCACCCACACTGACAACCAGCGGTTTGAACGGGCCATCGCCAATCGCGTTTGGGGACTGCTGTTTGGAACGCCGTATGTGATGCACCGTCCGGTCGATGATCTCCCGGATCCAGATCCCGAAACAGATGATCTCCTGGACATTCTCGGTCGAGACTTTCGCGCACACGGCTGCGACCTCCGCCGCCTCATTCAAGTCATCGCTGCCTCGGACGTGTACAGGCTGAGTTCGGCAAATCCGCTGGATGACGGAGCCGACGAATCGGCTCAACAGTTAGAACTGGCACGGGATCGCTGGGCGGTGTTCCCGTTGATCCGGTTGCGACCGGAGCAGGTGATCGGAGCGATGCTCCAAGCCAACAACGTGCACACGATCGATCAGAACTCGCATCTCATTACCCGAACGTTGAGATTCTTTCGTGAACGGGACTTCGTGGACGAGTTTGGGGATCCGGGAGTGGACGAGCTCCAGGAACGCTCCGGCACGATTCCTCAGGCCTTGCTCAGGATGAACGGGAAGTTTGCGGGAGAATTGACGGAAGCCAATCCGTTCGGAGCCCCCGGCCGGATCAATCTCTCCGCGTCCACTCCAGAGAAAGTGATTGAAACGGCCTATCTGATGACATTGACGCGTCGTCCCCAGGAAGAGGAAGTGGCGTTTTTCCGCGAATGGATCGACACCGAACAACGGGCAAAGGGCATCGAAGATCTGTTCTGGACATTGTTTAATTCGCCCGAGTTTAGTTGGAATCATTGAACAAGGGAGAAGTGGGCAGTTGATATTGGTATTGGATAGGAAGTTAGTCCCCCGTCCGAAGACCAACAGCGTTTCGCTTGCGGACATCCGAATTCCCAGTTCCTAATTCCCAGTTCCTAATTCCTGCTCCCTCGCAATTTCATTCCTCGCCAGCCATCGAGATGTCGCCATGATTCACAATCCCTCGTTTCAGACATTGATGCATTCCTTGACTCGGCGCGATGTGTTGAAGGTCGTCGTCGGGACCGGGCTGACGTTTCTGTTGCCTTCGCTGGAAGGGAAAGCGGTTGAGAAACGTGGAGCGGAGCGGCCGAAGTCGCTCATCACCTTGTGGATGGGGGGCGGACCGAGCCAGTTGGAGACTTGGGATCCACATCCCCAATCGTCCGTGGCCAGTGGAGTCCGGGCGATCCCGACACGACTGCCCGGATTGGAGATCGCAGAACTGTTTCCACGAACCGCCGAACAGATCCACCATCTGTCGGTGATCCGTTCCATGGTCTCCAAAGAAGGGGACCACGAACGGGGAACCTACTATGTCCAGACGGGCTATCGCCCCGATCCCACGGTCGTCCATCCCGCCATGACCGCAGTCATTTCCAAGTGGCTCAACAATGACGAATTGGAGATCCCGCAGCATGTTGCCCTCGCAAGTGGAGATGGATTCGTCGTTCCTCGCGGGGGGTATCTGGGCGCGGAGCATGACGCTTTTCGCATCTATGATCCGGGAAACAATATTCACAACATGCGTCCTCGCGTGGACGACGAACGTCAGTCCCGACGGTTGGAAGGCCTGGAAGTGCTCTCCCGGCAGTTCCGACAAGGGCGTCCCGGGCAAGTCCGTGAGACGATGCATGAGCAGATGATTCAGCGGGCATTGACAATGATGTCGTCCGACCAGCTCAAAGCGTTCGAGATCGACAGCGAGACCGAAGAAACAAAAAAGAAATATGGCGACTCCCGATTTGGACGCGGGTGTCTCGTCGCCCGGAGACTTGTCGAACAGGGAGTCCGGGCAATCCAGGTCACGCTACAAGGCTTCGACACGCACGCCAATAATCTGGAGGGGCATCGCTCTCAAGCAGAGATTCTGGACCCGGCTTTTTCGGCCCTGATTGAGGATCTCGTGGAGCGCGACCTGCTCGATTCCACAATTGTTTTGTGCATCGGGGAGTTTGGGCGGACGCCATGGCTGAATCCGCTCGACGGTCGCGATCACTGGCCTGTGGGATTTTCGTGCGTCGTCGGCGGAGGCGGGCTTCGAAGCGGTCTGGTGATCGGAGAGACCAGCCCGGACCGAGCATTTGAGGAGAAGGAAAAACGGGTCACGGAGAGTTCGCCACCGAAAGATCCCGTCTCCGTCCCCGATTTGTATGCAACGATCTTAACGCAAATGGGGGTCGATCCGACCGAAGAGATTTTCACCCCGATTGGTCGCCCAATCCGGCTGAGCGAGGGATCTCCTCTCACTCGACTGGTTCCCAATCTGGCCTGAATGGATTCCTGTTGAAGATCTCGACATTTTTTCAAATGAGCCCGCATTGTCCGTTCGAGATCCCGTGAAATTCCCATGGGGATCGGGATCTGAACTTTGATTTTGCGGAATTCCAAATCATACTCTTGAGGTGGCGAGACCCGTCCCGTCGGACTGAGGTTTCCATTGGCGGGCATCCGCCGCGATGTTTTCCGTCGAGAGAGCATCATCCCCCAATACTGACTCCAATGTCCGTCGGAATCGGCCGGTATGCCTTCGGAGGAGACAACTCGAAACTCTGACTCCAAATGGATCTGGCCATTTGAGATTCTGGAGCAAATTGGCGAAGGGGGCATGGGAGTCGTTTATCGGGCTCGATATGTCGTCAACGACCGCATCGTCGCGCTCAAGATGCTTCCGGGTGACGTAACGGACAAGACCGCGCTGGCTCGCTTCGATCGGGAATTGGAGGTACTCAAGTCACTCAAGCACCCCAACATCGTTCGCTGTTTCGGTGGAACCAGCAAGGATAAACGCCGCTTCTATGCCATGGAGTTGGTCGAGGGGGGAACTCTGGAAGACCGATTGCAGGAAAGAGGCCGACTTCCCTGGGAGGAAGTCATCGAATATGGCTTACAGATTTGCGCCGCGTTGGAAGCGTCCCACTCGGCGAATGTCGTCCACCGCGACATCAAACCCAGCAATTTCCTGATCACTCCCGACGGCAGGGTCAAACTGAGCGACTTTGGCTTGGCCAGCGTCGAAGCGTCGCGCAAGATCACAGCCGCTGGGAAGACGGCCGGAACCTTTTTGTATATGGCGCCGGAACAGATCCGGGGAAAAGAGGTGACCCCCCAAACGGACCTCTACGCACTGGGCTGCGTCTTTTATGAACTGATCACGGGAAAACCTCCGTTTGTCGGGGACACTCCGGCCCAGACCTTGCATTTGCACTGCCACGAAAAGGCTCCCCGTCCGACGGCGATCGCCCTGGACTGCCCTGTCTCGTTGGAGCAGTTGATTCTGAGATTGCTGGAGAAAAACCCCAGTGACCGTCCCGTGTCGGCGACGGCCGTGGCACGTGACCTGCGAATTGTCAGCCAGACGGTGACCATCAAGTCCCGCCCCAGCCCGCTCCAAGGCAAGAATGAGGATCCACCTCCAACACTCAAGACGGTCGAATTGGGGGCACGACTCCCGGAGATGGAAAAAGCCCTACCCGTTTGGGTGCTGTTCTTGCTGGGTGCCGTTCTTGCCGGCTCGCTGTTCTTCAATTTTGTCCAGCATCAGCACATCCGCCATCTGCATCAATGGCAGGAGATGGGAATTGCCGCGACCAAGGACACCGACGAACGTGTTCGCATCGCGGCCTATCATTCTTTGGGTGAGGTTGCGGACACCAGCCCAGAGAGCATCGACGCTCTGATCAGGGGGTTGGACGATCCAATCGAGATTGTCCGCAGAACAGCAACGTCGAGTTTGGCGCGGGGAGGCCGAATTGCCAAGAAAGCGATTCCGACACTAATTCGTCTGCAGAAGGAAGACCCGTCAGCGGATGTCCGCGCGGCAGCAACGGCGGCGATTGATGAGATCAACTCCGGAAAGGCGCCCTCGCGATTCCCTTGGGGGACACTAACGGTGGGATCGATTTTAACGGTTCTTCTTATTCTCGGGGGCTACGTCGTCCAAACGTATCGAAAGTAGTACGTTTTGTGACTCGTCCAATCGTGATCGTCACTCTCAACATTCTTTCACACAATCCGTTTCAATTGCGTGACAGATGACGGATCACGCCTGACGTTCAGCGCGGCCCGGATCGGTGCTTTGTGTGAATTCATCGGGATTCCCTCGTCCGCGAACAACCAGATGTTCCGACGCTTCCGATTGGGCACTCGACTTGCTCCATCCACGACTGCGGCGAACGAGGGAACACAAGATGATAATTAGCGATATTGAACACGCATCCGTTTTTACGACGGGGCAAGTTGCAACAATCTGCCAAGTCGCCCCGAGAACGGTCACCAAGTGGTTTGATACCGGACGTCTGAAGGGGTATCGGATTCCAGGATCAAAAGATCGGCGGATCCCTCGCCAAAATCTGATTGAGTTTATGGAGGCCCACGGCATTCCCTTGACCGACCTCGTCGGCGCTTCCCAGCGCCATGTCCTATGCATTCGCCTGGAACCAGCGGTCGCCGATTCCCTCTCGGGGGAACTGGGCAGCGGGTTTCGAGTCCATCTGGCGGAGACCGCGTTTGACGCCGGCACGATCGCGATGAAGTGTCGGCCCGACTGCGTCCTCCTGGCGATTTCCGGGGACCAACAGATCGACGCTCTCGTCGCCGAGGGAATCCGCGATCTGTTAGGACAGGATGCCCAAATCATCGGATTGGAGAAGACGCCGGGCCATTCTCAACCGATTACCGATTTGCTGGACGACGTCCAACTTCGTCCTATTTCCCCGTCCGGGCTCGCTCAGGTTGTTCGTCATTCTGCGAGATCGCGCTGATCTGACGTTCTCATTTGCAAAGTTCGGAGTCCGTCACATCTTGGAGCAAGCCAAGGATCGCCGACTTTAGAGCCGGAGTCGAGGAGATTCCGTTCCCTCCGACGGCGGTTGTTTCACCGGACCAGGAG
Source organism: Planctomycetaceae bacterium (assembly GCA_020426125.1). Lineage (GTDB taxonomy): Bacteria > Planctomycetota > Planctomycetia > Planctomycetales > Planctomycetaceae > HKST-UBA70. The sequence goes on along the minus strand of JAGQQQ010000007.1, from coordinate 5,816 downwards.
AAGAATCGGCCACCTGCTTCCTCGACTATCGGAATCAGCGCCGAGGCATCCCACTCTGCGAGCATGGGGTCGACCATGAGATCGGCGCGACCCGTGGCAACGAGGATGTGCCCGTAGCAATCCCCCCAACTCCGGGACAATCGGGTTGCTTCCGAAAGCGTCGTGAGTGCGTCCATTCGGCCAATCTGAGCAAACCCCTCAACGGCCGTAAAACAGAATAACGCATCCTTCAGGGACGACACGGACGACACGGACGCCCTCACGGGCGCGGAGTTGCCTCGCTTCCACCAGCACCCCCCGCCCCGCTGGGCGTAAACAACTTCCCCCAGTGCCGGCATCCGGCAGATCCCCGCTATGTTCATCCCCTGGGACTGAAGGCCCATGAGCATCCCGAACAAGGGAACGCCGTGAACGAACGATTTCGTGCCATCGACTGGATCGAGCACCCATCGGTAGCCGCTTGTTCCCAGCGTTTCGCCGTACTCCTCTCCCATCACCGAATCGTCGGGAAACTGATCTAAGATTGCTTTCCGTAAAAGTTCCTCCGCTCCCCGATCCGCGATCGTCACCGGGGAATGATCCGCCTTCTGATCCACACCCAGATGGGGATCCAAGTAATGGCGCATCACCAAGCCAGCCGCATCCTGGGAGGCGTTCAAGGCAAACTGCAGACGTTGATCAACTTCGGAAGCGTTCATCGAGCGGCCATCTTCTCAGTGGACGAATCGTTCTGGGGAAACTCAAGCGGGCAACTTTGATGGACTCACTCAGTCTCAAGGAGTCGAACGTCGACAAAATACGCCCCTCGCGATTCTCCAGAATCCGCTTCCAGCCACGTTTGCAGCATCGCCGGTCCAGCCGGAAGTTCGGCTTTCAAGACGGCTTTGAAATCTCCAGGTTGAATCGGTGTCGATGTTTGTTGGTCCCCAATTCGCATTCTTGCGGTCCCCTGGGGGAGATTCGAAATCACCCCGCCAGGCCGCATCCGAAGCGTCAATTCATAGGTCCCCGGTTGAACAACGTTGACGGCCCAGACACCGTTTCTTTCCAAGTCCTGAGCAACCTGCTGCTGATTCCACGGGACGAGAGGAGCATCATTGCTTTCCACCAACCAGTCGTGACAGGTGAGATGCGAGATGGGTTCGGCCGGGTTTCCCAGATCGATCCGAACGTGCTCGTCAAAAACAGGAACCAGACTCTGCCACCATTCGTCATAGGCTGCTCTCAACCGTTGAACCACTTCGCCGTTCGCCGAGGCGACGTTGGATTGTTGTCCGGGATCCGCGCGGATATCAAAGAGTTCTTTTCCATTCACCAGCCTCCAACGGTCCGTTAAGACTGAAGATAACCGCCACTTCTCCGGGGTTTCGATTCTCTGAGAGTGGACAAACAGGGTCCGACTTGGGAACTCGACATCAGGTTTCGACAATGCGGGAACCAAGCTCATGCCGTCAAGCGGAGGGCCGTCGGGTTTGGTCAGACCACACAAATCGACGAGTGTTGGCAGAACATCAATGTGGGCGCTCAACGTCTTCACGTCGCGGCCTCCGGTCAATTTCCCGTTCGGCCAGCGAATAAAGAAGGGAACACGGTGGCCCCCATCGTACTCGGAGCCCTTTTGCCCTCGCATCCCCGCGTTGAAACCCTGCCATTGGGCTTGAGGACGGCGACGGGCGACTCCCGCGGCGGTTCCATTGTCGGTCATGAAAATCAAGATGGTGTTCTCAGCGAGATGCCAATCTTCGAGGCGATCCATCAGGAAGCCGAGGTTACGGTCGATGTTCGTGATCATGCCGTAAAACGAGGCCATCGGTTCCGGCACTCCAGCGTCAAGGTAAGGCTGTTTTTCCTCCCGAGACACGTAGTAAGGGCCGTGGGGGGCATTCGTCGCGAGGTAGCAGAAGAATGGCCGATCCGATTTCCGTGCCTGGTCAACGTATTTGATCGTCTGCTGAAACCAGACGTCGGTGCAGTAATCATGGAACTGCTCCGCGCGTCCATCTTCGTGAACGTAAATGTCATCAAAGTAGTCGTTGCCCCACCAGTCCGGTGTCTGGCCCACGCCGCCGCCGCCGTGGTGGATTGTTGTTTCAAAGCCCTGGTCCTGGGGACGTAATGGGGCATTATCCCCGAGGTGCCACTTGCCAAACATCGCGGTCTGGTAGCCATTGGCCTGAAAAACTTCGCCCAGGGTGAGTTCCGTCGGGCTCATCAACGAGCGTCCCTGAATGGTGTGCCACACACCGGTCCGAGTTGAGTAACGACCGGTCATCAATGCGGAGCGAGTGGGCGAGCAAGTCGGATCCACGTGGAAGTCCGTGAGTCGAATCGACTGGCCATGCAGCCGATCGAGATTCGGCGTTCTAATCATGGTGTTCCCATGCGCCGCGATATCGCCATACCCCTGATCGTCAGTGATGACCAGGACGACGTTAGGACGTGATGGGTCCGCCTCGGAACTCTCGGGAAACAAAGCTCCAAGGACGCCAACGAGAAGGACTGCGATCGGGAGGACAAGACAGGATTGCTTCATGATTGATGGCAAAGATTGGTGAGTCGCGAGAAAATTACTGGTGTCCAGACAATATCGCACGAGCAGAGTGTGAGACAACCAGCGGACCGAGTTTCCACAAATTCCGGATGGCAGGGATTCCCAGAAGAAATGCTCAAATTTTCCCAAAAGGAATTGACAGGCAGGGCAGCCAACTTGTTTGATATGGCTACACACTCACTGCGGGAGCCACTTCTCATGGAATACAACTCATCATCTTGCTGCGGCCATTTCGTACGGAACAGGCCCAATCCACGGGGCATTGCGAATTTCGCGTATTGGTCCCCTCTACTCTTGTTCGTGATGTTCCTGAACGGCTGCGCTCCACAAAGCAGCCCCTCGGTCACGGGGACTTCGGCCGAAGCGGACGCTCACGGGGAATTGACACGTTCCGACGGGCCGGCTCCCAATCCCGGGGAATCCCCGATATCACCAGCAGCCCAAGCGGTCGAGAACGCAGCAGCGGAAAACGAATCCTCGGCAGACACCCCCGAGATCCCTTCCGTGGCAGCCCGCTTGGAAAGCAGTAATGAATCAAGTCCTCCGTCTGACACAACGGCCACCGAAGTTGTTGGAACGCCCGCAGAGACAGCGCCGCTCTCCGTCCGTGAGAAGCCTATCGAGCAACTCCAACTCGTCAAACTGAAGGGCCGAGCCTCGGAACATCTGCACCATCAATTCTCTCTGCCTGTGACGGATTCCGGCGCTCCGGGCCATTCCGATCTGGCTCCGCTGCCAAAAGGGGCAGCGTTCGACTCCGCAACTCGAACGTTCTCCTGGACTCCGACCGGGGAACAGGCCGACCAGCAGTATCAGTTGAAATTGTCCATTCGTTCGGGCGATGGCACGCTCCAGCAGGAACAACCTGTCGTCATCTCGGTTGGTGGGAACTACCAGCCTCCAGCCCGAATTCCGGCGCCCGTGATCCCCCTCGCCTCAAAGAGTCAAGATTCGGTGGGACTCGAACCAATCAGGCAATTGATTGACGTGGTCAATGCGACAAGCTCCTCCGATGAGGAAGAGCCGACGTTTGCCCGCACACAGCAGCAGGCAGCCGCCAAGCATCCTGATGAGGGCCGAATCGACTACCTCGAGGCAATGGGACAGTTGAAGTCGGGCTCATTGACGGTCTCGGATTATGATGCCGTCCTGGCGTCTTTCGAACAGGCAGACAAGAAGTTACGAGGAGTGTGGCTGCCAGCATCACAGTATCGAATTTGGGCACTGGCAGCGGCCAATCGCGAGGGAGAACTTGAGGATGCCATCAAACGATTCGACGAGTCGCTCGTCCAAGCTGACTTGAACGTCGTCCCCATCGAAGACATCGAGGCGAGATCCTACTGGCTAGGAAAAATGACGACACTCTTATCCTGGAGCACCAAGTCGGAAAAGACTCAAGAAGACCTCGATCGGCTTGCGGACCAGTTGCAAGCGAGGATGGCAGGCTCTCAACAGGATGCATTTGCCGCAGGCCGAAACACGATGCTCTCTCTTTTGGAAGCGGATCTCGAACAAATCGCTCAGGGAAATCAGGCCGTCGCTAACGAACGAGAGCAGGAAATCAAAGACCGGGAGCAACAACTCGCGCAAGTCGCGGAGGAGATGCAGAAGCTCAAAGAAGAATTTGCGATGGTTGAAACAAAGTACCAACAGGACAGAGCGCCTCTCGCGGAGGAGTTGGAATCTCACCAACGCGATGTTCAGGAAGTGCAGAACGATCTTTCGAATTCGGCTGCCGAAGTCCGATCCGTCGGTGTGACGATGCAGACTCTCGAGATCTCTATGGCCAACGCCCGACAAGAGCTGGCGATCGCCCAGGAATTGAAGGACTCCAATCGGGTCCAACGGGCCGTCAACGCGATTCGAACGATCGGCCTGGACATGAATGCGGCGAGAAATGAAGGAGCCGCCGCCGAATTTGAACTCAAGGGGCATCAGAATCGCGCCGCTCAAATCACCGCAAGAATGGCCCCTTTTCAACGGAAGATCACGACGCTGGAAAAGACCTTTCAGGTCGAGCAGACGAAGTTTAAACAGAGTCTGGATCGCCTCCAAAAGAGTCAGGCGAACCTTGAGCGCCAGATTGCCGGCCTCTCACGAGGTCGGGCACGTGAACGTGCATTTACACCCAGTCTGCGAAAGTATCTTCCCATCGATTACGACCGGGAATCCCAGTACGTGCGAGATTCCTTTCCCGAACTGTCCCAGGCTTCGACGTCAGAACGCGGCTGAAGAGTCCTGGGAGAAGTCCATGATTGACGCGCTGTTGCCGCTCAAAACTCTCGAGGGGCGCGATTCGGGCTCGCGGATGCGTTCTCATTGGCGGAAACCTCGATGATGTCAACCCGGCCCCTTTGAATTTGTCTGTCAATCCAGTGACGGAACCGGGTTCGGTAGAATTGACGGGAAACGGGGATCAGCAGACTGAAACCGAGAATGTCTGTCAGAAATCCCGGGGTCAGCAGCAGCGCGGCCCCCAACAGGATGAGGACTCCATCCACGATGGGAGTCCCCGGGAACTCCCCGCGACTGAGGCTCTGCTGCAGTCGTTGAATCGTCAACAGCCCCTGCCCACGAGCCAGCGCCGCTCCGGCAATTCCCGTCCCCACGATTGTTCCGACCGTCACCAACAGACCGGTCCCCCCTCCCCAGATTTCCGTGATTGCGTGATGCACCTGCAAAAGCACAATCAGCTCGATGATCGGGACGATGGTCAGCAGCAAAAGTAATCTCAGAAACATTCTGATCGATCATTCCAGGTTGTGTGGTTTTGGTGAAACGGGACGGATATGCGGCGGATTCTAATGGTTTATTGGGCTTCGATCATTGGAGGGGACTCGATCGTAACCACACGTTTGGATTCCCAATGCCGCCTGGAACCGGAACCTCGAAGGAAGGTTTCATACCGGTCGTAGGGGGAGAAAGTCGTGCCTTTCCGATCACTCGTTCGCCCAACGGCTTTCAGGGTCACCTTGTCTGTCCCAGGTTTCCTCGCCGGAGTTCCCGGATGCGAGATCTCGCGCCGATGGTTATCTTGACCGACTTTCCGTCTTGTCCGCCGAAAAGCAGTGCCCGAAAGGCAACGGAAAAATCGGTCCTTTCTTAATGTTTTCAGACTGTTCGCTATGCCATTCCACTCGTTCCCTCTGACTGCACTCGCGTTACTCGCAATTTCTGTCTCTGGGTTTGGCGACTTCACTCACGCCGCGACTCCGCCGAATATCGTCACCGTCTTCATTGATGACATGGGGTGGTCCGACCTCTC
>JAGQQQ010000119.1 GCA_020426125.1 Planctomycetaceae bacterium | reverse complement strand
AGCGACATGCCCATCGCTTCGATGGCGGAGGCCATGGTGTTCGCGGTGTACATCCCTCCGCAGGCTCCGGCACCAGGGCAGGACCGTTTGACGATTTCCTTGCGTTCCTCTTCGGTGATCCGCCCCGAGAGGTACTCACCGTAAGACTGGAAGGCCGAGACAATGTCGAGTTTTTCTCCCTGGAGGCCGCAGCCAGGTTTGATGGTGCCGCCGTAGATCATCAGCCCCGGACGGTTCAACCGACCGAGTGCCATGATGCAGCCGGGCATGTTCTTGTCGCAACCGGGCAGGGTGATGACGCCGTCGTACCATTGCGCCCCAACAACGGTTTCGATCGAGTCGGCAATCAGGTCTCGGGATTGCAGGGAGAAGCTCATGCCGTCGGTCCCCATCGAGATGCCATCGCTGACACCGATGGTGTTGAACCGCATGCCGACCAAACCGGCGGCTTCGACTCCTTCTTTGACTTTGGCCGCGAGGTCGAGCAGGTGCATGTTGCAGGAGTTGCCCTCGTACCAGCAACTGGCGATCCCGACTTGGGCCTTGTTCATGTCCTCTTCGGTCATGCCGGTCGCGTACAGCATGGCCTGAGACGCCCCCTGTGATGCGGGCTGAGTGATCCGGGCGGAATACTTGTTCAACTGAGACATGCCGACAACCTTGCTCGATACTCTTTTTGAAAACGTTCGAAAGCGGATATTTGAGTGGATTCTGATCCGAACCGCATTTTATCCGGAGATCGGACGGCGATTCCCGGAGGGAACCGGCTAAACGGTTGCATCGCGGCTTCCGGATTTGGCTCGGGGAATCGCGTAGTTTGACGAGTTGTTTGACGGGAGTCGAGCGTTGCGGCTGTCTTTGCCCGATTCGCCAAATGCTGAGTATGAGTCGGTGGGCGGGAGCTTGCATTTTGAGAGAACTTGCCGACGATGGGCAACATGGTCGATCTTCTCATCTTCTCTCAACGTATTGGAAGAGACTGTGAAACGTTGCTGTCGAATCCTGATAGCGGTCTGTGCCGCGTGGGTTCTCTCAAGTCCCATCTGCTCGATTCAAAATGCATATGCCGAAGAGAACAAAGAACTCCAAGCCGCCCTGGAGGAGCAACTGCCGCGGTTGAACGAGTACATCGAAGACCATCCGGAAGAGATCAACGGCTACTCCACACGTGGAGACATTCGGTTTTTCCTGGGAGATTTTCCCAGGGCGGTCGAAGACTACAGCAAGATGGTCGAACTCGATGAGTCTCGCGATGCGTCCCATTGGCGACGGGGAATCGCGTACTTCTACGCCGGGCGTTACGAGGACGCCGCGGCTCAGTTTGGCCGGTACCATTCTTTCGACAACGTGGACCGGGAAAACGGGATCTGGCGATACCTCTCGATGTATCGAGCGCAGGGTCCCGAGAAAGCCCGTCAGGAGTTGTTGAAATACGAGAAGGACGATCGCGAACCGTTTGGGGATGTGTACCGACTGTTTGCGGGAGAGATCACGGGGTCGAAGATTCTTGAACGAATTCAGCAGGCCGAGATCGACGACTCGGAACGAGAAAAACGCCTGTTTTATGCGGAGCTTTATATCGGACTCAATGAATTGGTCGAAGGGCGAAAAGGTTCCGCCAAGACGCATCTGGAGCAAGCGGTCGCAACGTCCTGGCCGAGAAAGGCGGGATATGGCCCCAATTACATGTGGCATGTCGCTCGGTTACAGCTGGATTCATTGACATCGTTGAAAGACGGCCAAGAGTAACGGAGGCTTATTTGAAAGCGTGATGATCTCGTTTAGGGATGGCCTGGAAATCGTGGTTGCGTTCGCGTCGATGCCAAAAGTCTTCGAGTGGAATAGACTTTCTGCTGTTTTTCCTGCCCACGATCAACTCTCAATGCACTTTATTGGAGAGGACTGAGACTTGCGAAAACGTCAAGCATCATGGATCAGAGTCCATTTTTCGGACATTGAACGAAGACAGCCCCGGAGGGGCAAAAGAACCTCAGCCGTGGACGTCAGTCCACGGTCAGGACGACAGAGAAAACACGAGGCCTGGAGGGCCGGCAGAACCGATCCGAGACGAAGGCTCTGCCGACCCTTCGGGCCTTTGGCGGAAATTTGATCGCGAATCCGGAGCCTGCCGGCTCCGACTGACGTTCTGCCGGGCCTCCGGCCCTGATAGGCGTTTGCGATTCCTTAATCGACGTCCTTGTTCACCTCGCTACGATTCGATGGTGCCAATCTGATGCCTAGTCGTTTCCACTCATCTGCTCGAAATGAGTTCAGGGGGCCCCCCCACTCACAGCGAGATCGAGCCACTTGTTCGTCGGTCATTCCAAAAGCTTGAATTTTGTTGCAGGCGATTCGTGATTCCCGAATATCTCCAAGTGATTGCCCTGACACTCATGGCCGGTGGAGCGATGCCGGTGGGCGGCGCAATTGCCTGGTTCGAAAAGATCCGTCCTCAGTGGCTGGAACGGGAGTTTCGACACACGGTCATTGCATTCGGGGGTGGGGCCTTGTTGTCGGCCGTCGCGTTGGTGTTGGTTCCGGAGGGAACCGAGCGGTTGTCCTTGCTTCCCATCATTCTCAGTCTCTCCGCTGGCGGACTCGCCTTCCTGGGGTTAGACCTGTATCTCGCCAAATCACAGACATCCGCCTCGCAACTCGCGGCGATGCTCGCGGATTTCTTGCCGGAGGCGCTGGCCCTGGGGGCGTCATTTGCCTTGGGGAATCCGACGGGACTGTTGCTGGCGCTGCTGATCGCATTGCAGAATCTTCCCGAAGGATTCAATGCGTATCGAGAGCTTCGCGAGTCGACGAAGTTGAGTCCGTTTCAACTGATCGGAGCTTTTTCCTTAATGGCACTCTTGGGGCCGGTGGCTGGACTGATTGGCTACTTTGTGTTGGCATCCTTTCCGGCGACTGTCTCGGCAATCATGTTGTTTGCGGCAGGGGGAATTCTTTATCTCGTGTTTCAAGACATCGCCCCCCAGTCGCGTCTGGAGCGGCACTGGACTCCGCCACTCGGGGCGGTCGCCGGTTTTCTCCTGGGTGTCATCGGAGAAAAACTGACGAATTCGTGATTTCCGCTTTTGGATTCGTTCTTCGAACCGGTTTCCTGTTGGATCGAGGGTTGGCTCGTTCAACAAATCTGGAACGCCACGGAGGCGACCGTCGTCATGGTGGCGAGGCGACCTCGGAGTGCGTACCCGTTTTCAACTCGGCCGAACTGATCGGTTCAGGAATCCTGCGTTGAGAAAGCCGATCGAAAAGGGAGGGGACAACGACTGAGACTTCTCGTAAGTGACGGCATCAAACGCCTGTCGAAATTCCCATGAGGAGTCGCGCGATGTTCGGTGGCATCAAGATCAACTGAGTTCAGTAAAACGAACAAGCAATTCCCAGAGAGCCGCTCCCCTCTTTACCGGGCTGGGCGGGAGCCTTACCATTCGCCGCGAAACCGAGACATTTGACACGGAACCCGAGGCGATGGCAGTCCTCCTGCAACTACGAAACGCGGAAAAGAGTTACGGCGACCAGCTCCTGCTCGATGACGCAGAGTGTACCATTTACGAAGACAACAAAGTCGGCTTCATCGGTCGCAACGGAGCCGGAAAATCGACGCTGCTCCGCGTGCTGATCGGCGAGGAGGAACTCGACAGCGGGGAAGTGATTCGTAGTCCAAACCTGCGGATCGGCTACCTCAAGCAGCACGACCCGTTTCTCCCAGGCGAGTCGGCGATGGAGTTCTTCCTCCGCGACTCCGAGCAGCCCGACTGGAAATGCGGCGAAGTCGCCGGACAGTTCGAGATCAAAGGGCAGTACCTGGATGGCCCCATCTCCGCACTCTCCGGCGGGTGGCAGACCCGCGTCAAACTGGCGGCGCTGTTGCTTCATGAACCCAATCTGCTCGTTCTCGACGAACCGACCAACTTCCTCGATTTGCGAACGCAGTTGCTTTTGGAGAACTTTCTGAAGGGGTTCAATCAGGCGTGTTTAATCGTGTCCCACGACCGGGCATTTCTCGAAGCCACCTGTGAACACACGCTCAGCCTCGCACGCGGGGAATTGACCATGTACCCCGGGAAGGTGAACGCCTTCCTGGAATATGACGAGGAGCGAAAGGAGCACGATGAGCGGGTCAACGCCGCAATCATCGCCAAGCAGAAGCAGCTTCAACAGTTCATCGATAAGAACAAAGCCCGGGCGACGACGGCGTCCCGAGCGAAGTCCCGCGAGAAACAACTCGAAAAACTTCAGACGATCGAAATTGCCGCTGACGCTCCCAGAGCCCATATCCGCTGCCCGATAGTCGACCCCCGCCAAGGCCCCTGCATTCGGACCAAAGACCTCGCGATCGGGTACAACGGCCACGCCGTCGCCAAGGAGATTGACCTGGAGATTGAACACGGTGAACGCGTGGCCATCGTCGGGGACAACGGTCAAGGGAAAACGACGCTTCTGAGGACTCTGGTGGAGTCACTCGAACCGATTGATGGCAACGTCAAATGGGGGTACGCCTGCAACGTCGGGGTCTACGCCCAACACGTCTATCACAGCCTGCCGCCTGACCAGACAATTCAGCAATACCTCGAATACGAATCGAAACCTGGAACGACGACGCAGGAAATCCTCGCGGCGGCGGGGGCGATGCTGTTTCGAGATGCTCACGTCAAGAAGAAGATCAAAGTCCTCTCCGGGGGAGAACGGGCCCGCGTCTGTATGACCGGACTGCTGCTCGGGGACTACAATATTCTGGTTCTCGACGAACCGGGGAACCACTTGGACGTGGAGACAATCGACGCGCTCATGGACGGACTCGACAAGTATCAGGGGACCGTGATCTTCACGACTCACGACCGGCACTTTCTCAAACGGATGGCCACCAGTATCCTCGAAGTGCGAGACGGGCGCGTCCGCAACTACGGAGAGGGCTACGATGCCTATCTCTATCGGGTGAATAAGGAGATCGAAGAGGGAGCCCGAGACCTCAGCCCCCGCAAATCCGGTGGGCCGCCGCCGCTGCCTGCCGAGACAGCGAAGGCGCCGAAACCGACTGGAAACGAAGAACGTCAACTCCGGCGGGAGTTGTCGAACATCGAGAAGCAAATTGCCAAACTGGATGACCGGAAGAAGGCCGTCAACAAGGAACTTCTCTCGACCACCGATGCCGAGGCGGCGATGAAGCTTCACGAAGAACTGACGGACATCACCAATCAACTCAGCGAATGTGAAGACCGTTGGCTCGAACTTCAAGAGATTCTCGGCGAAGTTTGATTGATGTCTGTTTTGCGACACACTTGAACTCTGTCACAATTCGACGATCAGCGAGAAATGCTCGTTCAACTGAGAACACATCATGCAGTTTCAACAGACCACTCTCGACAACGGACTCGAAATCATCGCGGAGACCAAGCCCGAGGCCCATAGTACGGCGATTGGCTTCTTGGTGAAAACGGGGTCTCGCGACGAGACGATGGACATCAACGGCGTCAGTCACTTCCTGGAGCATATGGCCTTCA
>JAGQQQ010000118.1 GCA_020426125.1 Planctomycetaceae bacterium | reverse complement strand
TTCCCGGCACCTGCGCTTTGCGACACGCAAAGACGGCCGTTGGAAGCAAGATCAAATAACCGATTCAGCTCCTCGGCTTCGCTCTCTCCATCGCGTGCGATTCGACGGAACTGCCCGAAGGTTCTGTTCGACGAGTGTATTTCAGAGCCTTCTGAATTTGACTCCGGATCCGTAGCGTCTCCCTCCGTCAGCCGACGTGAAAAGTTGAAGGGCACAAAAAACTGAAGGCGGTCTCTGTCAGTTGCATTTCGTTCGCAGGCCTCGTCCCAGCGATCGACAACCTGCTTGCAGTAGTTGGACAGCGCGACATCAGCGGGTGTGGGAACGCCTGCGTGGAAAGTGAACGCATCGTGAAGATCGGATACCCATTGGTGATCGTTCGTCACGTCCAGTGGAGAGCCAGTCCCATTGTCGATCCAAATCGAGATGCAACGCGGCGTGAATCGACTCTCCGGTCTCAAGGTTGCTGTTCTGACTGGTTTGGATTCCACATCAAGTAAGTGAACGGCCATGGGAATGCCGCTCGATGCCACGGTTCCTAGCATGTTGATGGCCCACCTTCGCTTGGATTCCGTTTGTCCGGAACGAAGCGCATCAAGTCCGGTGCCGTACCATGGAAATTGGATTGGAATGGAACTCCCAGAGGAACGATGGCGAGCCATTCGCAGAAATAGTTCGACCAATGCGGCGGGTTGAACTGCAGCCTTGTCGAGTTGCCCCCTTTCTTTGACATGAGGACGCGTCTCTTTCAGGTCCCCGTGGTTGAACTCCAGTCGCAGCCACGCGTGAGCAGGTTGACGACCTGAATCGGCCATGCTGTGCAGTTGCTCAACCGGCGGAAAATACAGTTTCAGATACGGAACTTGATCTCCGTCGGGCATGACTTCCCCCCGCTTCCCTCGACAGTATTCAACGGCATGAATCATCCCGCAGCATTCTCGCGAAGCGAAGGAGATCTGGCAAGTTTCCGCCGTCTTTCAAGGTCTTCTGAAGCTTTCTGACGGGAAACAAAGGGAAGCCATTTACTCATAACGCCATCGACCAACACCTCGTCGACGCGTATCTGTAGAGACGGCGGCTTGGTGCTTCACGAACTCGAGCATCATCTCCGCTTTTTGGGACGGCAGAATTACGCCCGTCATGAAGACGGGCGGCAGCTGTTAGCGCAGCTGACGCCCTTGCCGGTGCCCGTGAACGACAGTCCGAAAACCAGGCACCGACCTCAGGCAGCATGCCGGCTTTAGTTGCCTTTAACGAGAAAAACTGCTTGCGCTTTCGGACACTTTCTGGTCTTGTAACCAATGAGGTGTCCCAATGGATGCTCCCGATAAGAGACGGAAATTCGCCGTCCTCCGCGTCGTCCGGCTGATTCGTGCCGTTCTCGACGTTCTTCAAGAGTCCGCTCGTTTTGTCCGAACCTCCGATCGGGTTGGCTGGGTTTGCCATCTCCTGAATCAGGTTCTAGACCTCAATCAAGCGACCGCT
>JAGQQQ010000117.1 GCA_020426125.1 Planctomycetaceae bacterium | reverse complement strand
GATGGTCTGGCCCATCGGCCAACCGGCGGGAGAGTTCTATTCCGTGTCTCTCCGGTCCCGTGATCTCTGGCGGGAGTTGGCAAGTCTCGGTGTTCTCAAGATCGAAGAGTGCGGGTCGTTTCATCTGGCCCATCGGGACGACGAACTGGCTGTTTTAGAGGAGTTCGCCGCGAAGGGGACTCATCGTTGTGAACTGACCACTGCCTCCGAAGTCACCCGTCTTTCCTCCCTTGCGAACCCCCAAGATTTACGAGGCGCCCTCTGGAGTCCGACCGAACTCCGCGTCGATCCCCGCACCGCCAGCGCGAACATCGCCCAATGGTTGACAAACCAGTTTGAAGTGCGAACCGCGTTCGGAACGTCCATTCAAGCGATCGAAGACCACACGTTGATCGCGGCCGATGACCGGCGATGGACCGCCGAGAGAATTATCGTCTGCGGCGGAAGTGACCTTGAGACGCTGTATCCCCAAGTCTTTGAAAAGTCGGGACTGGTCCTCTGCAAATTGCAGATGCTCAGGAGTATTCCCCAGTCACAGCGTCAGTCCAACGCGCCGCACATCGCCAGTGGGCTGACGCTTCGCCATTACACCTCGTTTCAAGGTTGCCCGTCGCTGGCTTCGCTGAAATCCCGGATCGCCAGCGAGACACCGGAACTGGACCGATTCGGGATCCATGTCATGGCCTCTCCCCGGCCGGATGGAACCATCATTCTGGGGGATTCGCATGAATACGGCGACGCCATCACTCCCTTTGATAAGAACGAAATTGACGAGTTGATGCTTCGCGAACTTCGCAAGGTGATCCAACTTCCCGACTGGAGCATTCAAGAACGCTGGCACGGCATCTATGCGAAGCATCCGACGCAGCCGGTCTTTGAAGCGCCGGTCGGAGACAACATTTATATCTTCACAGGCACGGGTGGGGCCGGGATGACGATGTCCTTCGGACTCGCGGAACAAGCCTGGGCACGCTGGACAGGAGAAACACGATGAACAATGCCTCAAGTCACATTCAAGCAATCGTCTTCGACTGGGCAGGGACAATGATTGACCACGGAAGCCGCGCCCCAGCAAGCGTGTTTCGGGAGATCTTCCGTCGCCGCGGAGTCGAGATCACCGAAGCCATGGCCCGGGAACCGATGGGAATGGCCAAACGGGATCATATTGCCACCATTTCCCGTATGCCTCCCGTCGCGTCGAAATGGAAGGAGTTGTTTGGCAGCGATTGCACGGAGGCGGACATCGACGCCATGTACGCCGACTTCCTTCCGTTGCAGAAGGAGACGCTTGCGCAGCACTTGGACCTGATTCCCGGTGTCGCAGACGCCTTTCAGCAATGTCGACAAATGGGACTGAAAATCGGCTCCAGCACGGGTTATACTCGGGAATTGATGGAACTCGTCGTCCCGGCGGCTAAAGAGCAGGGGTATGATCCGGATTGCGTGCTCTGTTCGGAAGACGCTCCGCGAGGACGCCCGGCGCCATACCTTCTGTTTGAGGCGGCCAAACGGCTGGATGTCTACCCGATGTGGCGAGTGGTGAAAGTCGACGATACGCCTGTCGGGATTCAAGCCGGTCGCAATGCCGGTTGTTGGACGGTTGGCATCACCCGCACCGGCAACGGAGTGGGCCGCTCCATCGCAGAACTCGAAGCTCTATCGAAGGGAGAGGTCGACATCCTTTGCCAAAAAGCCGCTGCCGATTTGTCCGCCGCTGGTGCCCACTTCCTTCTCGAATCCGCCGCGGACATCGCTCCCATGATCGAATCGATCAACAAGATGCTCTCGGAAGGCGATCGGCCCTAAACACGCAAACTCGTGACACCCAGGTGAGCGAGGGAAATCAGCCTCTGCTCGCATTCAAAAATGCCTCCCATTTCATTTCCAAGCCGTCATCAGATCACCCGTGTCAATTGCATTGGGAAGCACTTCACTCTCAGCCCAACATCCGGGACACTTGCCGACCCATTCCCGCTGCCGTTCGGCCAGTTGGCTCGACCAGACATCTTCAAACGTTTGCTCCCGCAAGTTTCCCCACGACTTTACTGTTGAACTGACACGTGTTTGTCCCCAAAGTTGGTTACCGGAATTGATCATGCCGGATTCGTTTTTATCCCTCGTTCATTCGGAATTCGCATGAACGGGCATCGACTCAGAGGATGAGTCCGTTTGGCCGAGTAGAATGGATTGCCCCAGTTTCAGTGAAAGGCAGTTTGATGAAGTGTGCGACCACGTTCTTGCTGATCGGGATATTGTGCGGGGAGGGGCTTCTGGCAGGCGCTTCCCTCGCAGGGGATTGGGAGTTTCGGGCCGGTGCTTCCGCAGTCGATGTTTCTCCCCGACAGTTTCCCATCAGCCTGCGAAGCGGAAAAGCGATGGATGCGAGTGCGGTCCATGACCCATTGCATGCCCGGGCAATTGTCCTGAGCGATGGGGAAACAACCCTTGCGATCGTCGTCCTCGATGCCCTGGGGGCGCCTCCAGAAATGTTGAGCGAGGCCAAGCAGATGGCCTTTGAGAAGGTTCAACAACAAATGATGTG
>JAGQQQ010000006.1 GCA_020426125.1 Planctomycetaceae bacterium | reverse complement strand
TCGCTCCCGAGGAAACCCCCGACGGTCGCCCCGGGGTCTCGGTGCTGGTATTCGCCTTCGACCGCGATTCCCTGGAAAAAGCGGTGCAAAACCGCGTCGGCCAGTGTGTGCTGACCTGTCCAACAACGGCCTGCTACAACGGCATCGACGACTGCCCCGCGGATAAACGGATCCAGGTCGGAGGCGGAATTCGGTTCTTCGGGAACGGCTTTCAGCAGTCCAAAAAGATTGGCCCGCGTCGATTCTGGCGACTCCCGGTGATGGACGGCGAGTTCACAATCGAGGACCGTTTTGGCACCGTCACCGGCGTTGCGGGAGGCAACCTCCTGATCTGTGGGACCGACGGCCCCAGAACCCTGGCGGCCGCGGAATTGGCGGTCGGGGCGATGCGAGCGAACCGGGGAATCATTCTTCCCTTCCCCGGAGGAATAGTCCGTTCTGGAAGTAAAGTCGGTTCGACATACAAGAAGCTCAAAGCCAGCACGAACGACGCGTACTGTCCGACGATCCGTCCGTTGGTCAAGTCGGAACTGCCAGACGGTTGCGAGGCGGTCTACGAAATTGTGATCGACGGACTCGCCTTCGACGACGTGAAAACGGCCATGAAAGTCGGCCTGCATGCCGCCGCCGGATGCGAAGGAGTCCTGCGAATTACCGCCGGGAACTACGGGGGCAAACTCGGCAAACACCATTTTCATTTGCGTGAGTTGCTGTGACCGAAACCCGTTCCTGCCCGACCACCTCACCTGAACCGGCAGTGACTTCAAACCCTGCCGTGGGCCAGGACCCGTTACAATGGGCAGGATGGCTCGGAATCTTGATGATCGTCGCTGCGATGTCGGTCGTCACCGCGAAACTGATCGACTCACCGCCGCTCGGGAGTGCGAATGACCGTTCCCGCTGGTGTACCGTCTGGTCCCTGGTCGAGCGGGGAACCTACCAGATTGATGAAATTCGAAAGGTCCCCGGTTGGGACACGATCGACCTCGTCAAACACGAAGGGCATTTCTACTCATCGAAGCCGCCGCTGCTGCCGTATCTCGTCTCGGAAATCTACCGAGCGATACGAAGATTGACCGGCTGGACACTCACCAGCCACACCGAAGAGATCACGAACATCATTCTGTTTCTAATCAACATCCTGCCCATGGGAATCGCCCTGTGGGCACTCTACGGGTGCATCCGACGGCATTGCGACAACGTCTTTGGCCAACTGTTTCTGCTGACCGCCGCTTGCTGGGGGACGCTTTTGTTGCCGTTTCTCACGGTCTTCAATAATCACACCATTGCGACAACTGCCTTCATCTTTGCGATTGTCCTCGCCGTCCAGATCATCGCCGACGGCCGCCACCATCCTTGGCGGCATGCGGCTTGTGGCCTTTTCGCTGGCTGGGGTGTCTGCAATGAGTTGCCTGCGGCTTTGCTCGGGATCGCACTCTTCCTCCTGCTGTGCTGGCACAGTTGCTGGAAGCGGACGGCGATGTGGTTTGTCACCTTTTCGCTGATTCCGATCGGTGGGTTTTTCATCACCAACTACCACGCGACCGGCGGTTGGAAGCCGTTTTACATGTACTACGGCACCGAAAAATACGAGTTCGTCCACGAAGGCATCCCCAGCTATTGGCTCGATCCCAAGGGGGTCGACAAGCCTCGCGACACGCCGCTGGAGTATTTCACGCATTGCACGATTGGGCACCATGGCATTCTGTCGTTGACCCCAATCTACTTGCTGACATTGTGGTCCTGGCTGTTGCCAGCAACCTGGAGGAAGCGGCCGCTGAGGTTGCTCTTCGCGTTGAGTGTTGCGCTGACGCTGGCAGTGTTGGCGTTCTATCTCTCGCGCACCGCGAATTACAACTACGGCGGCGTTAGCGTCGCCTTGCGCTGGACGTTGTGGTTGACCCCATTTTGGCTGCTGTCGATGATTCCTGTCCTGGAGCAATGGGGCCGCTCGCTTTGGTTTCGCATTCTGGTGACGGTCTTGTTGACCCCGTCGATCTTTTCCGCCTGGTACCCCGGCAATGCCCCCTGGACACAGCCCTGGATTTACCAGTGGATGAAATCCGCCAAGTGGATCGATTATTCAGATGGTCGCCCCCAATTTGACCGCAAGCATTTCAGTTGGATCAGCGAACTTCCCGATGGTGATCTGCAAGAGGATTACTGGATCACCTTTTCGGCGGTCGGGACCGACGGCGAATTCGAAGAAATCAAGCTCCAGGACGGCGGACGGGCAAATGCAAGGGAGCGGATTATCACCATCACTCGAACCGATTCAGATGAGAGTGTTCGTCAATTCGTCGTCGACATGGAAGCCTTCCAAGGGGGCGAGCCGGTCGTCGAGTTCCTCGTGAGACGGAACGATGGGGAACCTTTAACTGATGAAGACCGGGAATTCTTCTCGGGCGTCAGTGGTCCGAGCCAGTATTTCAGTTCCCGCGTTCGATTTGAAAGATCTCGGCTGCGGCGAGACGCTTTCAAAACCCATCAGGGTTACAGTTACGTCACAATCAAGGGGCAGAACGGCCGGACCGTCAAGCAGATTCGCGATGTCTGGTATTGCGAGGACGTGCCGTTTGGAATCCTCAAATGGGAAGACCGAGTCATCGACGCCCGTACGAATGCGGTCCTGTCTCGCAAGTTTTGGCATGCCGCGGACGCCGGGAAGATCTTCGCCACGTCAAGCGACGGAGAGGAGTGATTCCCGGAGCCGGCGGAAATGGACAACTGGTTCGTTGAAGAACTCTTCCGGAAGACTGTCGTACTCGCGAAGAGACGCTTCGACGTGGCCCCAGCCTTGGCGAGCGGCGATGTCAAAGGCGAGGAGACCCCGTTGGATCCGCTGCTGCCGATCAGCAAAATTCCGGAACCAGAACGACCGATGTTTGGGGAAATACGCGAATTGAATCCACGGTTTTAACGCGATCGCCTTCACAACGGGCCAGTCAAAAGCGTCCAAGGCCTGCTGAACGCGGGGCCCGACGACGTACTCCTGCTCGTTGAGAAAGTGGGCTCGAAAGACCGATCTTTTCTCTGTGTCGGTCAGGGGAACGCCCCGTTCCCGGGCAAAGTGCACTCGACGCAGAGCTTCCAGCAAATCACATGGAATATGCTCCGCGAGTTCGGCTCTCATCCCAAACTCCTTGACCAAATGGTAGTTCACGTAGGTGTCCACGCAGACCAGGCGGTTGATCTCTCGAAAGGCATCCGCGAACTCTTCGAGTGCCGCCAATTGCCGACTCCGCAGATCGGGATCAGCCCAGTACTGCACCGAGAACCACCGCCCCAAGTTCATTCCGAACTGGAAATAGCCCTTTGCCCAGAGCGCTCCGTGTGCCGCAATGAGCGGAAAGATGTGATTTCCTCCTGAATCACGGAAAATGTGATGGTAGGTTGTGGCTCTTTGTGGGAGATCTCGGAGTCCGCCCGCAAGCAGTGCGGCTTCTTTCTTGAGATTTTCAGCGAATTGAGCGATTTCAGCGACTGGCGTGGACATGACGAAACCTTTGACCGTGCGCGCAATGGGAGCGCGGAAGTAGATTGGGAAAACTCCGTCGAGAACAGACTCGGCGACGGATGAAGAAAAGCCTACGAGGCGAAGTTGTTTGGCGGCGCTAGACGCCTCGTGACATTTGTCAAACCGGTTTTCTATCGGTTGGATAACAAGAGTTTTCCAGAATTCGAGGTGAGATGCGGCGAACGACGTCGACTTGGGAAACTGAGAGGCATCGGCTCGGAGCGTAAGCTCATATTGGCGGAACCATTGGGGAAGATCACCGAAAGGAACTCAGATGTCGGTGATTCAGGAGATGCCGTCTTCCCCCTCTCGCGAAACCCGGTCGTTTCGATGAAGTGCCGAGGTCCCAGTCGTCGCGCATCTCGCTCGGCAGTCCGATCGTCCGTTGAGGGAGAATCATTCCGACGTTAGTTCCGTTGGGAACACTCGGGCGACGGTGCACTTCAGGTACGATGTCTCCAAGCAAGACGCGAAGACCGGATGATCCGCCGCCTGGCCGCGGCGTTCGAGAATTTGGGCTTCCGAGCCCGCTTCCAGCGCGGACTGGGCGACGATCTGATCGAAGTCATCCCGGCTGACGTGGCCAGAACAACTGCACGTGACCAGTGTTCCCCCGGGACGAAGGCACCGCATCGCGGCGCGATTGAGACGCACGTAGGCTTTCAGAGCCCTATTGAGTCCGCCTCGCGTCCGCGCGAGCTTCGGCGGATCAAGCACAATCAGATCATACTGCTCCCCGGCCTCCCCCTGTTGCTCCACGAAATCGAAGACATCCTCGCAGACCCAGTGGACACGATCCGCGAGACCGTTTCGCTCGGCGTTCCTTCGTGCCACTTCCAAGGCGGAGGCGGAAGAGTCGACGCCAGTCACTCGAACGCTTTCCCCGGCCTTCGCGGCATGCAGGGAAAAGCCCCCAGTGTAACAACAGAGGTCCAGTACGCGATCACCTCGCAAGTAATGAGGAATCCGCTGCCGATTGTCCCGTTGATCGAAGTAGAATCCCGTTTTCTGTCCCGAGCAGAGATCGACCTCGAATTCGAGAGCGCCATCCGGAATCACGAGCGGAGACGGCGGCGACTCCCCCCGAACGAGACCATCGTTGAGATTTAACCCTTCTTGCTGTTTGATCCCTTTCTCGGTCCGGAGCCAGATTCCCTGGGGTTGGACGAGGTCCGAGAGGCAGTCCAGAATCGGATCGGTGAATCGCCTGAGAGCGGCGCTTGTCCATTGGACCGCGAGCCAGTCCCCGTATTGGTCGACCGTCAACCCAGACAACCGATCACCTTCACTGAAGATCAACCGACAGGCCTTTGCTTGGGGCGATCCAGCAAAGAGCTCGGTTCGCAAGCGGACGGCTTGCTCGACTCTTCCCACAAACAATTCCTCTTCGATGGGACGGTTCTCCTCCCAGGAATACATTCGAACGCGGATATTGCTTTCGGGATTGAAGAGTCCGTAGCCGATGAATTGGCCCTCATGCGACCGGACAATCACCTGGTCTCCCGTTTGGGGAAGCCCAGACACCGAATGGATTGCCCCCGCGAAAACCCAAGGATGGCGGCTGAAAAACGGGAGCGCCCGGCGAGGTTTGATGCGGACAACAGGGAGGGAATCAACGGGCATGAGAGATCATTTCGTGGCAAATCCCGAGTTTTTTCGGGACCGGCAAAAAGGGGCTGAGTCCCATCGTTTCGTGCGGCGGTGGGGCAGCGCAAAAAAACTTCGACACCAAGATTCGGCATCTACTTGTTCGACCGCTCAACTTCGGCGAGATAGGCAAGTAGGCGATCTCGTTCATTTTCCAGATGACGGACTCTCAATAATGACCGGACGCGCGTTCTCAGTTCGAGGCGGTGCACCGGTTTGCTGAGAAAATCGTCCGCGCCGGCCTCGACAGCCTTTTCGATATCGGCCGCGTCTTTGAGGGCCGTGACCATCAAAATGGGGATTCGCTGCGTTTCGGGCGATTCCTGGAGCTTCTGACAGACCTCATATCCGCTCATCCGAGGCATCATGATGTCCAGCAGGATCAGATCTGGCTTTTCTCGATGAGCGACTTCGATGGTTTCCTGTCCATCGACGGCCATCAGGATCTCATGTTGATCCCCGCTCAGATAGGCTTCCAGCAACTCGCGATTCTGCTCATTGTCATCGGCGATCAGAATGCGACTCGGAGGGGGCTCGGACGTGGGCATGGACATCCACCGGGGATCAGGAACTTCGAGGATTTCGACTGTCATATTTTAGACCGGGCTGACTTTTTCCGCGACAGTATTTCCGGGATTCCCGTCTCTGCATCCGCGGGTTGAGAGATGACTTGAAATCACGCTCAGCCTGTTCGGCGCGGATCGCCGTTGACCCGTTTTCGCTGATAGGGGTACATTCCGCGATAGAACTCGATGAAGGATCATCGGGATTTTCCGCAACAAATCCCCTTCAGCAGGATGCGAACTGGTGGGTGCCGCGGCTCAGCGAACCATTCCGTTTTCCCATCTCGAACAACTTCGCGTCGGTCGAGAGACGATCCGCCAAGAAGCGGAGGCGCTTCTGAATCTTAGCCGGAAGTTGGATGCCTCGTTTTGTCTCGCCGTGGAAACGATTCTCAGCTGCGAAGGGAGTGTGATCGTCTGCGGAATGGGGAAGGCGGGATTGATTGGCAAAAAGATCACGGCGACATTCTCTTCCACCGGAACGCGATCCCATTTTCTCCACCCGGCCGAAGCGGTACATGGGGATCTGGGATGTCTGCACACGAACGATGTGATACTGGCCCTTTCCAACAGTGGAGAAACGGACGAACTTCTGTCGATTCTGCCGACCGTCAGGGAAATGGGAGTCCCGGTCATTTCGATTACGGCCACCAGCCAGAGTTCCCTCGCGATGCAATCCGATGTTGTGATTGAACTGGGCCGTCTGAAGGAAGCCTGCCCTTGGGGGCTGGCCCCTTCAACGAGTACAACCGCGATGTTGGCGGTGGGGGACGCCTTAGCGCTCGTTGTCAGCGAAGCCAGCGGATTCACCCCCGCCGGGTTCGCCAAGTTTCACCCAGGGGGGAGTTTGGGGCAAAAGCTGAAGCCAGTGCGGGAATTGATGCGTTCGCTGGATCAGGTGCGTGTCGCTTCGGACTCCCTCACGGTTCGCGAAGTGATCGCCCAGTCGGCCCGTCCCGGACGGCGATCGGGAGCGGTGATGCTACTGGGTGATGGCGGCCAGCTTTCTGGGATATTTACCGATAGTGATCTGGCTCGACTCTTCGAGTCCCGACCCGATGGCGGCCTTGAAGAACAGGTCTCGAAGGTCATGACACGAAACCCGTTGACCGTCTCCGCCTCGGCTGTATTCAGTGACATCATCGACTTGCTCGCCGAACGGAAAATCAGCGAAATCCCCGTCGTCAATGAGGATCGGAGTCCGGTGGGGATGATCGATATTACGGACATCATTTCCTGGGTCCCGGCCGAGCCCGTCGACTCATAAGATTTCGAGGCCGATGCCGGGATAAGGCCAGATCGATCGAGGGGGAACCCTTTGTCTTTCGCGTTTCGGCAAGCCATTTCGTAGTGCGTACTGAAACGTTTTGAACCCGGAAAACTTTTGACCTCTCATGCGACGTTTGATTGTGACAATCACCGTAACTTCGCTGCTGAGTGTCAGTTTTTTACTGTATTGTGCGATCATCACGCCCTTGACGCGTGCCGAGATGGCTCCGGCTCTCAATCCACTTGCCAGTGAGACCGAGTTTCGTCCCCCCTCGCTGATCTCCATCACCGAAGAGTTTTTTCCTGATGATCCCTGGACCAAGGAGGCGTCGTTCTCGTGGCAGCGGTCCACCGATTCGTATCTTTTTTCGGAAAACGTGAACATCGTTGAGTCGACCGACCCTGGGATTCCATCGAACTCCGTGGAAATGAAGCCATTGGCGATCCTTTGGAAGGATCCCCGTCGGCCGCATGTGGCTCCATTTCG
The DNA here is from genome assembly GCA_020426125.1 of Planctomycetaceae bacterium. Classification (GTDB taxonomy): domain Bacteria; phylum Planctomycetota; class Planctomycetia; order Planctomycetales; family Planctomycetaceae; genus HKST-UBA70. The sequence goes on along the minus strand of JAGQQQ010000006.1, from coordinate 9,115 downwards.
ATTGCTGGCCGAGAAAGCCTACGTCCAATTCGAACGTCCCTTCTTCGGGGATTCGGACAAGTTTGGAGACTCGGATCCCGGACGCATTGTGTGGGCCTCGTTAGAGGGGCCAGTCCATATCGACGGCCCCGATGGTCTTCAACTCGATGGACGACAGTTCGTCTTCTCCGAGCGGGCAGCGCAACTCTGGAGCGATGCGGAAATCAGTTTTGCATATGGCCCCTCGGAAAAAGATGGCACGCAAGTCCTTGGGCACGCCAATAAGATCAACCTTTCGCTTGTCCCGTCGAACGACGCCGTTCTCGGAAAGGATTTGCCCCGAATCGCGGGAGTCGCCCAAGTCATGCTTCGACAGAATGTTCACCTGGAGATTACCAGTCCGAAACAGGGTAAGGTGGAACGGGCGATCATCAACTCCGCAGGACCGTTTGAGTTTGACCTGATCAGTGGATTGGCAACCTTCGACCGGGACGTCAAGGTCGACCACTATGTCAAGGAAAAGGGGCGGACTAAGTTTCAGAAGTTGACCTGTGAATGGCTTGGCATTCAGTTCACTGAACCGCCGGATCACGATGTCAAAACAAACGCAAACGGGTGGAGTTCTGGAAAATCTCTGTTCTCCGGCCGAAAGTTCTGGAAGATGAGTGCCCAGAGCCGACCAACACCTGGACGTCCCAATCCGCCGCGAGTCGTTCTCGAATCGGAAGAACACGGCATCATCGCGACGATGCAGTATTTCATGTACAACGCGATCGAGAAAATCGCGGTGCTTACTGACGACAAGCAGGTCCGTGTCGAGAGGGGAGAAACGACGTTTCTGTCCCCGAGGATTCGGATCGCTCACGGCGAAGGGAAATCCCTTGACTCGTTGCACTGTTCTGGGTCCGGACAGGTTCAAGTAGTCGATCCGGAAACGGAGCAAGTGGCGATCGAATCGTCCTGGGAGGGGACCCTTGAAGCAGTCCCCTTGGAGAACTCACCGTATCATTTGATGACCCTCAATCAAAACGCCCGGATTCTCGTGCCTCAACAGGTTCATTTGGTGGCCGACCGGATGAAAATGACGATCGACCTCGCAACACAATTGGAGGACGCGGAGAAAAGCCGCCTCAAGGCTGACGAAGCGAATACGAATTCCCCCTTGGTGGAACTTCGCAATTCCGAGTTTCTCAAGCGGGAGCTTCCGTTAAAGCGGGCTGTCGCCGAAGGGAGAGTTCGCCTGCAGTCCTCGCAATTGTTGGTCAAGCAGGCGAATGTGATCGATCTGACGGTCGTTCCCGGTCCCGTCGACGAGATCGAGAATCCCCAAGTGGACAATCCGAAAAAAATGGGAGAGGAAGAGGCGACTGTTGGCAAGGAACCGGAGCCACCTTGGCAGGTTGAGGCTGACCGACTTCGGGTGGATCTCATCCACGATCGGGCGTTGGGAAAGATCGGCCTGCGAAAGTTGGTCGGCGATGGCCCCATGAAATTTGAGCAGGATCTGGTACGCCCCGCCTCTTTCGGAGAGGCCCGGTTGGATGGCCCGATCGAAATCACGGGAATTGGGCTCATCGCGGAGAACGGCGGCGGGGTCAGCCAGTCCGTGACCCTGTTGGGAGAAATCGATGAACACGGGGTTGTCCAAAAGCCAGCATTGTTGACTCTCGGCGAACTCGAATTTGGAGGAGCGAATGTTTCGCTGTTTCGAGATGCGAATCGGGTTGAGGTCAATGGCCCCGGGGTTGTGCAGTTTCCCGTTACCGAAAGCCCGGACGGCAAAAAACTCGAGAAACCTGCGCTGCTCCGGATTGTCTGGCAGGAACGGATGACATTCGACGGCTTGGTGGCCCGTTGTTTCGGGACCGTCAAGACAACACTGCAAGATAGCGAAACCAATATCACCCGTTTGTTTTGCGAAGATCTTTCGGCAACTCTGAATCAGCGAGTCTCTCTTCGAGATGCACGGGCCCGGCCAAGGAATCTCAGCGTCGAAACAATCCATGCCCGGCATCAGGTCGATGCCTTGGCCTACGAATTTCAGGGGTCGGCCGTGGTCGGAGTTCGTTCCGCCAAACTGCATAGTTTTGAGCTGAACCAGACGACCGGCGAGTTTCGAGGAAGCGGTCCTGGGATTTTGAAAACTTGGTCATTCGGAGATTCCGTCAAGCTGTCCCCGTCGACGGCAGTCGGCGCGAACCAGCCCGCCACTCCCGGAAAACCGAAGTGGCGGTACACAAAGGTCGAGTTTGCGGGACAATTGACCGGAAACATGCATCGGGGAACGGGAGTGCTTGAGGAACGAGTCGACGTCGTCTCCGCTCCCGTTTCCGATAAAATGCACGAATTTCACCCACGGCAATTTTCGGAACAAACGGATCAGGCGGCCAATGCCGTCACACTGAAATGCGACCGCCTGGAAGCGATCTTGCGATCCGTTCCCGACAGTCGGAAGAAGTTTGCCGAAGTCTTGGCGAAGGGAAGCACAGAACTCGTCGGCCAAAAGTTCCGTGGGGTCGCCGAAGAACTGAAATATGACGAACAACGCGGGCAGTTCGTGTTTCGCGGACTCGGACGCGACGCGGACTTGTATTTCCAGCGAAAGCTGAACGGTCCCGTCGAACACTCCTCCCATCGGATGATTGAGTTCATCCCCTCGGAACCGCGGCTGATCTTTGACGGTTCCACCGGATTCAAGGGCGGATTCTGATGGGGGATCGAGTGTGATCTCCTCCGGTACACCTGCCGATGGCGAAAGCCCGCGTTTTCATAAATTAGGGGGTTTGCAGCGATCCCATTGAGGACATGACTTCGTTTCTAAAAAAACGGCTCAGCCTACGATTTTCCGATTTCAATCGCGATTGATGGGATTACAATGCGGGGACGAAAGGGTTGTCGGGAATGAGCTGGAATAGTTCATTTCACTTGACCGCACCATCATGATGCGGGGTCTGGAACACACCCCGCCATTGCCAGATTGGAAGGAATCTCCTATGGCCGCTCGCTCGCAATCACCTGTCCCTCGATCTTCCGGTCGCAAACCGGCTGAATCGGGCTGTTCTGACCAAGGACCCTCTCAGTTGGAAACCGATACCGTCGTTCCATCCCCAGAGTTGACCGCGATTCATGACCCTGTCCCGTCGAGTTGCGAAAGCGGAGTCTATGGCGGGGAATATTCTCCGGCACACCAGTTGGAAATCGATGTTCAGCGTGCCCTGTTGGATCTTCCCGACGTGTCATTTTCGTCTCTCCGAGTCCATCGTCTCGCAGATGGGATCTGTTTGACCGGTATGGTCCGGTGCTCATCCAACGTCCGAGACAAGGTGCCCAGCCTTGCCGCTCAGATTGCAGGCGTTGATCGAGTGCTGAATCGTCTCGTGATCCAAGACGATGGGGAGGGGTCCGCTTCGGATGATTGCCGATAAGGCTGGCCTCCCCGAGTGCCATCGAGATGAATAAGTCTCGAATTTGCGAACCCGGGGAATCCGTCGGCTTTACAAGAATCGGATTCGACATCGTCCAAGGTTCCTCGACCCCTGCTCAGAGGGGGAGTAGTCTACGGGGAAATTTCGTTTCCCCCGCACGCCCGTTTCTTTCCCCTGCTGGAAGAATCGCGTATGTGCCCTGAGCTTGAGAGTCATTCGAAATGAGTACCCAGCCCATCCTCGTCAATGGGGAATGGAGACCTTCCTCTGGAACATCCATTTTCCGCGCGCAGAATCCCGCCACAAAGGAAGAACTTCCCGAGAGTTATCCGGTCAGCCCTTGGCCAGACATCGAAATGGCTCTGCGGGCAGCCAGCGAGGCTTATGAGATCATTCGCGGTTGGCCGGGAGATCGGTTTTCGGCATTCCTCGAGAAGTTCGCCGAGGAGATTGAGCGGGGGGCTGACGCAATCGTCGAGGCGGGACACCTGGAAACGGCACTCCCCATTTCCCCTCGGCTGAAGGATGGGGAACTTCCCCGAACAACGAACCAGTTGAGGCAAGCCGCGGTTTCCGCTCGTGAGGACTCCTGGCGGCTTCCGGTGATTGATCAACAGAACAACATCCGGTCCATGTACGGATCAATTGGACCTGTGATTGTCTTTGGGCCCAATAATTTTCCATTCGCATTCAATGGTGTCGCCGGCGGGGATTTCGCGGCGGCGGTCGCGGCGGGAAATCCCGTCATCGCGAAAGGGCATCCCTCTCATCCGCGCACATCCCAACTCCTCGCGGAGGCCGCACATCGGGCGGCCCAAGCGTCAGACATGCCCCCCGGATTTGTTCAGATGATCTACCGGACGAGCCATGAGGACGGAGCCAAGTTGGTGAGCCATCCTCTGACAGCGGCCATCGGATACACGGGAGCACGGCACACCGGCCTGAAACTCAAGGATGCCGCCGACCGCGCTGGAAAACCGATTTATCTGGAATTGTCGAGCATCAACCCCGTGATCATCTTGCCAGGAGCGCTCAAAGAACGCGAGGAAGCGATCGTCACGGAATTCACCAGCAGTTGCCTCATGGGTACTGGCCAATTCTGTACCAATCCTGGGCTGGTGTGTCTGCTGGCGGGAGAAGAGGCGGAACGGTTCGTTGGATCAGTCGCCGATCAGTTCTCGAACGCCCCAGCGGGAACTTTGTTGGGGGCCGGTGTCGATCAAAACCTCCGAGCAGGCATTGTTGCGTTGCAACGGGCCGGCGCGGAGGTCGTGACCGGGAACCAGCCTGCGGATTCTGCTCGGTATTGCCATTCGAACACGCTGCTGCGAACTTCCGGGAAGGCGTTTCTGGAGAATCCCCACGGCTTACAGACCGAGGCATTCGGAAACTGTTCACTGGTTGTCGTCGCGGAGAATATCGATGAGCTTCAGGCGATCCTTCGAACTCTTGAGGGGAATCTGACAGGATGCATCTACTCGGCAACGAACGGGGGAGATGACAACGCCTACAATCAGGTGGAGCCGATCCTCAGACACAAGGTGGGGCGTCTGCTCAATGACAAAATGCCAACGGGCGTCGCTGTCAGCCCAGCGATGAATCATGGCGGACCGTTCCCCGCGACCGGACATCCCGGGTTTACGGCCGTTGGAATCCCTGCGTCGATCCGTCGCTTCGCGATGTTGCAATGTTATGACAATGTTCGTCCCCACAGACTTCCTGCGATTCTCCGCGACAAGTAGGAGCGGGGACCACTTCACTGCAATTTCCATCGATGGGGGGCGATGGAGACAAAAGGGCGAAGATTGTCTCCCGTCGGCCGACATTCGTGTTGGGGGAAATCATTGGCGGCAGAAGCGACCTGATTGCCTGCGACGAAAGGATGTCAAAACGGGTGCCAACGCAAAATAACCGGGCGCGATTGTTGGACGCTCAAACGTAGAGAAATTCGAAAACCCAACCAAATCTCAAACAAATCCAAAATTCCGGATTTCCAAATGAGGAATCAATTCGCGTTTTGACAGAGAAATCCCCAGGCATTCGCGGCGAAACGTTTCTTCCTTTTGAGTTTGTGATTTCGAATTGGTTTGGTCCTTGGTTTTTCGAATTTCGGATTTCTCCCCACGGAGTGTCCCCAAATTGGAATCGGTCATTTGGGACGCTCTCAATTGGCGAGGCCGTTCAACGCGGCAAACGTTTCAGCATCCGTTTGGCACGGCTTCGCCAGAAGAGGTTTTTTCGGGCGATTGCTCGGGGGCTGGCGTTGATGTCGTCGATGATTCCCTGAAGGTATCCCCGGGCCGCGAGCGGGTCACCCTGGTCTCGGCATATCAGTGCGAGGACATACAGGGCTTCCGGCTGCCGCCACCGGGGAATATGCCCCTCAAGATGGGACTTGGCAACGTCGAGTTGGCCAAGGTCTCGTAACGTTTTGCCATAGAGCAGCGAGACGTCTCCAAACTTATAGGCCGGATCCTTGTCCAACACCATCTTCAGCTTTTCGAGGGCGGAAGCAAATTCTCCCTGCTGATACTCCAGGTTGGCGGCCCCCCACAAAGCCGCGAGATTGTCAGGTTCCTTATTCAGGGCCGATTGGTAGGCCCCCAAGGCTTCCGAGCATCTGTTCAGATCCCGGGCGGCATCCCCCCATTGGACAAACTGGTAGGCGTTGCCGATTTGTGCGGCTGCGATGCGAAGCCGTTCTAACTGTTTGAGCTTCTTGAACCGCCTGACAAGACTCCAGTTTGCCACGTCAGCACTCGGCAGATAACGGGCAACGAAATAGATGACTGCTCCAATGGGTTGAACGATCAGGATGATCCACAGCCAGAGATAACGTTCCGGATCATTCTTCAGACAATACAGAACCATCCAGATGAGAAAGGCAAAGTAGATCAGACTGGGCCAACCATAGGCCCACCAGAACAACGTGTCCCAGATCGTTGGGGCGTAAACGGGAGGAGAGATGTGAGGACTCTCCTCAACGGGGACGTTCATTGTCGTTTGGGCAAGGAGTCGCAGAATCATTTCCGTTTTCCATCCCAGTTTCTCAAGTGATCCCCATTGATAGTGACAAAATTACGACAGCTTTGCACGTTTCCAACGCCGCGATTGTCACGAAGTTCGCCGCTTTCAACGACTTCAAATTTCTTGTCAGTCGAGCCCCAGGGATCCATTTGATTCCAGAATCCTCTCTTGGACAACAAGGGGAGGGATCTGCGACAATCCGAACGCATCCCGGTTCACCATCCAACCTCGAATGACGGGTGGGTGAATTGACAGAGAGCAGGCCAACGAGCCTGCGGACCGACTTTCGGAACCTGTCAAATCAAAGGGGGCGTACCACGTGCTGAAACGCGAATCCTCCGTGCCCATGAATTCTGATCCGTCCGCTTACTTGTCCCCGTCCGCCTGGTTTGTTGGTCAACCGCTTCACGTGATGTCCAAACCGATCGGGCCAATCTGCAATCTCGATTGCGAATACTGCTACTACCTGCACAAAGAAGACTTGTATCCGGGAACTCAAAGCTGGCGAATGTCGTCACACACGCTGGAGACTTACATTCGCCAATATATTGAAGCGCAGCCGGTGGATGCGCCGGAGATCACCTTTGCCTGGCAAGGGGGAGAACCGACGCTTCTCGGGATCGAATTCTTCGAGCGCGTCGTTCGCCTGCAAAGACAGTATGCCCGTCCCCGTCAAAAAATTGCCAATGCCCTTCAGACCAACGGCGTCTTGCTCGACGAAACTTGGGCCGCATTCTTCAAAGAACATCAATTCCTCATCGGATTGTCGATCGATGGCCCTGTCGAATTGCATGACCGGTATCGCTACGACAAGAAGGGACGAGGAAGTTTTGCGGCGGTGCACAGTGCGCTGAAACTTCTCAAAAGAACGGGAGTTGACTTCAACGCCCTCGTCGTGGTCAACCGCTTCAACGGCGACCATGGAAAACGAGTCTACACCTATCTCCGAGACAATGGTGTTCAGTATCTCCAATTCATCCCGATCGTCGAGCGACGCGGAACCGGCGTTCATGGGGAAGACGAAATCCCGACGCCGGCACCCCGCGAAGAGGAACGCTGGGACCATCTTGTCAGTTCTCGTAGCGTCCGGCCCCACCAATTCGGTCGGTTTCTAATCAAGGTGTTCGATGAATGGGTCAAACGGGACATCAGTCAAGTCTTCGTCCAGATCTTTGACCAGGCACTCGCCGCCTGGCTGGGACTCGAACCAAGTCTCTGTGTGTTTCGACGAGAATGCGGACGGGCATTGGCGATCGAGCACAATGGGGATCTGTATTGCTGCGACCATTTCGTTGACCCAGAGCATCAGTTGGGGAACATTCACGACCTCCCGATTGTCGAACTCGCAAATTCGCGGCAACAATATGAATTCGGGGTTGCTAAAGAGCGGACGCTCCCGAACTATTGCAAAAGCTGCGAGGTGCGGTTCGCCTGCAACGGGGAATGCCCCAAAAACCGCTTTATCCTCACTCCCGATGGAGCACCTGGATTGAACTATCTTTGTGAAGGCTACCGGGCCTTCTTCAACCATGTTCGCGAGCCGATGGAAGCCATGGCCCGAGAACTGAAGCAAGGCCGTTCCGCAGCGAATGTCATGCGTTCCCCCCAAAAGCGAACGCATTCCGTCGAAAAGGCACATCATTCGCTCCCCCATCAGATCGTAGGGCGAAATGATCCGTGCCCCTGTGGTTCGGGCCGCAAGTTTAAGAAATGCTGCGGAAAAACATAAGCCATGACAATTCAAGAACTTGCAACTTGGTCGATCCCTTTGGGGATCGGTTCTCTGCTGCTTTCCCTAGTCGGAATCTGGGGGATGGGGATTCTAATCGTTCGGTTGCCGGCCGATCACTTTCGTCACGATGACTGCTCTTCAGGATCAGCGGGATGGGGAAAGTCGACGCGTTCCGAGATCGTCTGGCGCATTCTGCTCAACTTCGTGGGAATCGGACTAATTGCCGCTGGCGTCGCGATGCTAATCCTTCCAGGACAAGGGCTTCTGTCGATCCTTTTGGGGATTTCCCTGGTTGAGTTCTTTCCAGGGAAGCGGCAACTTCTCCGCTGGATTCTCGATCAGACGTCTGTCCAGCGAACCCTGAACTGGTTCCGCCGAAAGGCCGGACGCCCCCCCTTTCGATTTCCCGCCGAAGTCTGTGGATGAAAGACTTGAGGAGTGACCTGGAACGAATCGTCGATTTCGCGTTGGGAACACCTCTCGCGATGGGACACTTTTCCGCTGCTTTTCCAACACCCCAAAGCGATTTTATTGTGCTTCCTCGTGTTCGTAGAATCCAACGGGTGTGACGTGGCCGGATTTCGGGAATCGATCCTCTGCCATCATTTTTCGATTCTCCGGAGCCCGAACGATTTTAATCGGTTGTTCTTCTCGGCTTGCAAATCATCCCAAGGGTCAAGATACTTCACTCACGTCGATTCGGCCTTTGTGCCGAATCAGTGACTCTAGACCCGGATGATCTTCCCAAAACTCCCATTTCGGGGCATTGCCATCGAAAATCCAAAGTGAGGGGAGATTCCAGGGATTTTGGAATCACTTTCTTTGCTTGATTAGCCGAGGTTTCCGTCATTCGATGGCGTACCCGGCGAAAGAATCACCAGCAAGGAAAAAGGAGAGGTGGCAGAGTGGCCGATTGCACCGGTCTTGAAAACCGGCGTGCCGCAAGGTACCG
>JAGQQQ010000116.1 GCA_020426125.1 Planctomycetaceae bacterium | reverse complement strand
CGCCTTGATGAACTTCCCCAGTTGTGGAACGTCCTCAAAGGGGAAATGTCTCTCGTGGGTCCCCGTCCGGAACGCCCGGAATTCATAGAAAAACTGAGCGAGGAGATTCCCAATTACCTCGACCGGCTCGGACTCAAACCAGGACTGACCGGTGTCGCTCAGATTCTGAACGGCTACGATAACGAAATCGAGAGCTTCCGGCGAAAGGTCGCCTTCGATCTGCATTACCTTCGGCACTGCGGACCTTGGAATGACTTCAAGATCCTGATTCGCACGATCTCGGTCGTCCTCACTGGTAGCGGCGCTCTGTAGTGTTCTGCTAATCGGATTCCTTGAGCCGATCCAACCAGGCCGGCAACTCCGCGAGCGGAAAACAAGAATCGGTCCTTTGTGGATTGTCCGGCAGCGGACCATTCGACAGATGGGAGAGCATCGTCAACGAATCTTCTTCTCCAATCGCGTTGTCCAGAAGGATCAATGAAGCCCCGAGAAGTTGCTCGGAATTCTCTTCTGTTAAACCACGGATCAGAACCTTTACCTTGGCCCGGTGACCATCAGCTTTGACACGGCACCACAGGTCGTCGTAACCCATTGAGGCATCCCCAAAACCGACTTCCACGGTCAACGGCCCTCGCTGGCGAAACGGCAGGACCACCCAACCGTCCAACTCGGGCGCGTCCTCGATCGCGGAGTAAACTTTGTCGACGAGGTTGGGGTCGCCATCGGCGCTGACGCAGAATTCCCAGCAGTCCTCATCCCGGGGGCCAACTTCCCATACCAGATCGGGATAACTGCTTGCAAACGCCTCTGAGAGTTCTCGGAGCACTCTGGGGCTGATTTCGCCTCCATTCCGTTTGATTCGGTCGGTATTTTCTTGAAGCCAGGCCCAAAAATCGCCTTGTCGGGTTTTGCGACGGAAGAAGGGAAGCATCTCGGAGTTCCTTTCCATTGAGGAGAAGGGATAGGACACGGGTCGGATTCCACTTCACTCAAAGAGATGGGCAAACGTCTGCTTCACACTTTTCACTCCCGCGTTGAAAGTGCGCACATCGTTGGTGGGAGAGAGCATGCGGCATCCCTTGTCGACGAGCATTTTGGAATGTTCGGCCGTCGTCGTCACGGCTCCAAAGGTCTTGCCGTTTTTGTCACATGCCGCCGCGACGCGATCAACCGCCGCAAGGCATTTTTCGTGGAGAAATTCGCCCGGAACATGCAGGGCCTGGCTCAAGTCTGCCGGCCCGACGAACAGCAGATCCACTCCGTCAATCGCGGCAATCTCGTCGCATTGGTCTACTGCCGAGACCGTTTCAATCTGGATGGCCACGAAGGAATCCCGATTGGCGTTGGCGCAGAATTCCGCCAGCCCCAGATTTCCGAAGCGGCCATCAAACCCACCGGCATTCATTCCTCGATTTCCCCGAGGAACAAATTTGGACCAACGCACAAACTCTTCGGCCTGTTCCGCCGTCGAGATTTGAGCCGCCATCACTCCGCCCGCTCCCGACTCCAGACAGCGCGTGACGGTCGCATAGTCCGTGGGAGGGATACGGACAAACGAATCCAACCCCGCCGCGCGGCCAAAGGCGGTCGCTGTCTCAATCTCCCGCACGGAGAAACCGGCATGTTCGTCGTCAATCCAGAATCCGTGAAATCCGCCATGAAGTCCATAGACCTCGATCATATTCGGATGGAACAACCGGCTGACCGCAAACACGTTGACCGTCTGGCCGTCCGCCAGTCGTTGTTTAAGAGAAGGGAACGACATCACGATATCCAGTTTTCAAAGGGGACAAACAACAAACCTCGAAGCCGAGGTGGCTTGCCATGCCAAGGGGATGCCACCATCATGGTGCCGTTGGCTGGCCCCTGCAACCGAAGAGAATTTTATGTTTCGTCTTTCCGCGCTCTCCGTCTTGGTCGTTTTCTCAATGGGACTCCCGGGTCTCGCATCCGATCAACCCAACATTCTCTGGTTGACGACGGAGGACATCGGCCCAGAACTCGGATGTTACGGCGATCAGTATGCCGACACGCCGAACCTCGATGCTTTCGCGAAAAAGAGTCTGTTGTATACCAATGCCTGGTCGACCGCACCGGTCTGTGCGCCGGCCCGGACGACGCTGATTTCAGGGATGTACCCCCCCAGCACAGGAGCCGAACACATGCGGAGTCTCGTCGACCTTCCCGACGGATTTCTGATGTATCCGCAATATCTGCGGGATGCCGGCTACTTCTGTGTCAATCCCGGAAAAGAAGATTACAACGTCACCAAACAGGGAAAGGTCTGGGACGACGCGGACAAGAAGAACCTCTGGGGCCAGTTAAAGGACAACCAGCCTTTTATGGCCGTTCTCAATCACACGGGGACCCATGAAAGCAAGATTCGGACCCGACCCCATGACTGGGTCCACGACCCGGCGAAAGCCCGCATTCCGGCTTACCATCCGGATACGAAAGAAGTCCGACAGGACTGGGCTCAATACTACGACAACATCACCGTGATGGATCAGTGGTTCGCTGATCAGCTCAAACAATTGGAAAAGGCTGGACTTGCGGATGAGACGATCGTCTTCTTTTACGGGGACCATGGATCCGGAATGCCGCGCAGCAAACGCTGGCCGTATGATTCGGGGCTGCTGGTGCCGTTTATCGTCCACGTGCCGGAGAAGTTTCAGGATCTGGCTCCCGGGTATCAGGCCGGGGGCACGTCGGATCGACTGATCGGGTTTATCGATTGTGCTCAGACCGTCATCAGTCTGGCCGGAGCGAAGCCTCCCAGACACATGCAGGGGCACGCGTTTCTAGGAAAATTCGCCACGGTTGATCCGAAGTACGCCTTTGGATTTCGGGGACGGATGGACGAACGCTACGACATGGTCCGAACGGTCCGCAATCAGCGTTATCAGTACATCCGCAACTACATGCCACACCGTCCGTATGGACAACATGTGAATTACATGTTTATTACGCCAACGACGCGTGTCTGGAAAGCCCTGTACGATTCCGGCGAGGCCAACGAAGCACAAAGCCATTTCTGGAAGGAAAAACCCCCGGAGGAACTTTACGATCTGGAAGCGGATCCGGACGAGGTTCACAACCTCGTGGACTCTCCCGAGCATCAGGGGATCCTTCAGGAATTGCGAACCGCTCTCTTGAACTGGGAACTGAAAATTCGTGATGTCGGTTTTCTGCCTGAGCAGGAGCTTCATGACCGTGTTCCCGGGTTGACGCCCTATGAACTCGGGCATGCTGACCCCCGGTGCCCGCTGGCGGAGATTATTGCGATGGCCGAAAGAGCGTCGTCACTGAAGGCTGTCGATACCCCCGATCTAGTGGCTGGGTTAAGGAACAGCGAAAGCGCGATCCGCTACTGGGCCGCCCAGGGATTGCTGGCTCGCAAGGAGCAAGGCGTCCAACAGGGACTGGATGGGCTGAAAGAAGCAATCCGGCAGGACGCCTCGCCGAGCGTGCGAACAATTGCCGCCGAAGCCGTCGCTCAGTACGGACCAGAGGATGTTCGCGAAGAGGCTTTGAACTGGTTGATTGAGGCAGCCAACGGGGAGAAACACGGTCCCTACGTCGCGATCCTGGCGATGAATGCGATTGACCATCTCGACGGCAAAGCCGTCTCACTCAAGGATCAAGTGGCCAAACTCCCAACAAAAGGAAACTGGGTTCCGTCTCGCGGAGGAGATTACGTCCCCCGGTTGATCGAGAAGACGCTGGCCGATCTCCAGGAGTAAAGGTTTCTTTGAAGCACTTCGTCATATGGCACAGACTCTCACGGAATATTTGGCATCGATCGACGAGCGGTCGGACCTGATTTGGCCCGCGCCGCCGGATGCTGTTGCCATCAAGGTGACTCCGTTCACCCAACCGCTTCCAGGGATTAAAGTCGTCCTTTGGAATGTCTACGGAACCCTACTGCGAATTGATCAGGGGGAGTTGTTGCACGTCCATTCGCAGAAACTTCGAATGCAGATCGCGCTGGAAAAGACGATCAAAGAATTCAACATGTGGTACAGCATGTCCCGCAAGCCGGGACAGCCTTGGGAGTCCTTGCTGCGGCAATACACCGATATCGTTGAAGAAGTGGGAATGACGAGCACCAAACGTAAAGGAGATTATCCCGACATCAGCTCCCACAAGATCTGGCGGAAAATCTTCGATCGGCTAGTTAAGAACGAATATGACTGGGACCAGGGAACGCTCGGCAGCCTCGATGCTCTCGTGGACAAGGTGGCCTTCTTTTTTCACGCCAGCCTCCAGGGGACCGCGGCTGCCCCTCACGCGACCGAGACACTCCTGCAGTTGATTCGACAAGGAACTCGTTGCGGAGTGTTGGCTGATAGCCAATCCTTTACCTTACCGCAGTTGTTTCGTGATTTACGGAAACAGGAATACTTCGAGTCCAACCATCAGGTTCTCACGCCGGATTGTCTGTTTCTTTCCTCGGATGTTGGATTGCGAAAACCGTCTCCGACGTTTTTTGAGAAGGCTCGTGATTCCCTTCGCGATCATGGCTTCTCCCCAGACGAGGTGTTGCACGTCAGTCATCTGTTGCAGGAGGATCTCGCCGTTGCGAAGTCCACGGGGTTTCACACCTGTTTGTATGTTTCGGACAAGAACACGTGCCGTTTTCAGGCGGCGGATGTCCGCGATCCGGATCTGAAACCAGATCGGCTCATCTCGGAGATTTGCCAAGTCCGTGATATAGTGGGAGCATGATCAATCGAGCTCGGGAGACCGAGCGAAATGTTTCCCGTTGGCCGCGCCTCGACCGACTCGGAATCGTTGAATGCCATCAAACATGTTCAATTGAGCCAATCACGATCAGGATAAGTCGACGCGCGATTGTTGAAAGATTTATGGTTCATGGGGATGTCGTGTTGGGGATCCCGGATGCCCGACCATTTTTCTCACATCATGGGTTGTCCCTGTTCATAATGTGACTCGCGAGTTCCTCATTGGAAAGGACACAGGAAGTCGGAAATGCCCGCCAAGCCGTTATACGATTACACGCAGTTTAATTATGACAAGCCGATGTTCACCATTGACGATATTCGGAAGGTGAATCCCCAGCGGCACGAGATGGAACAATTGACCGGGATTGTTCACATTGACCGGGAGAACCACGGTCTCATCGGATTCAAGGATGTCACGGACGATGAGTTTTGGATCAAGGGGCACATGCCTGGGTTTCCCTTGATGCCGGGGGTCATGCTCTGTGAAGCGGCGGCACAACTCGCTGGGTTTTATGCCCGCAAGTATGACATTCTCGAAGCCGGAGATTACCTGGGATTCGGGGGGATGAATGATGTACGATTTCGTTATCCCGTTTATCCGGATTCCCGGTTGATCATCTGTGCCCGGACCACTGCGATCAAAGTCAAACGGCTTGCTCAGTTCGAGTTTCAAGGATTTGTGGACGGCAAACAGGTTTTTAACGGCGAGATGATCGGAGTGCCGATCAGCCGGTAGAGAGAGGAAGGGAGAAGAGATGCGAGAGAGATTGGTTTGGACGGTCATTTTGATGGCTGCGGCTGCAATGCCGGGGAATGCCGAGGATGCCGCTCCGAGAGCATTTGTCGACGGGACGGGTCCGGGATGGGTCGAGTTGACGCTTGAGGATTTCGAACAGGTCAATTGCGATCCCGACACTTGGAGGATGAAGGACGGGATAATTGTCTGCACTGGCCAACCGGTCGGTGTCACTCGCTCCACGAAAAAATACAAGAATCTCGAACTGGTCGTGGAGTGGCGTCACCTCAAATCGGGAGGGAATTCGGGAGTCTTTCTTTGGGCCTCCGAGGAAGCTCTGACCGGCCTCGAACGTGGAAAACTTCCCCCTGGGGGGATTGAAATTCAGGTTCTGGACCATGGCTATGCCGAACAGTTCGAACAACGGACCGGCAAAAAACCCGACTGGTTCACGACCAATGGGGATGTGTTTCCGGTCGGTTCATCAAAGATGAAGCCATTCCCGCCCATCTCTCCGAATGGTAGCCGCTCCTTCCCCAGCAAGAATCTCAGCCGGGGGATCGGGGAATGGAACCACTATTATGTCCGTGCCATCAACGGCGAAGTCCGCCTTTGGGTGAACGGCGAGGAGGTCTCCGGCGGCAACGAATGCCAACCCGCCGAGGGATATCTCTGTTTAGAATCCGAGGGGGCTCCGATTGAATTCCGAAATTTGAAGATTCGTGAATTGCCGTAAGTTCGTCGAACCGGTCTCACGGTGAGATTCCTCCGCTCATGCGGGACCGGGCTCTTTGTCGGCATCATGCCGACGTACGATCTCCGCATTCTGTTTCGGCGTGAAGCGACGACGGATACACTCATGGGATGGTTCTCCTGGCCGGTTGTACGAATCCGACCAGACTCCATCTCCATTTTCCTCGGAGGCCGGACAGCATGACTTCATCTAAGGCAAAGGGCAAATCTTCTTACTGACGCGACCTACGACGCATGAATCGCCGTAGCGGACAGAGCGAGGTCCTTGACCCCTTTCAGGTCGAGTTTGCCAGTCCCGAGGATGGGGATCTGCTCCACGTGGATGAAACAGTTGGACGCGGGGAGCCAGAGTTTGGGGAACCCGGTCTCCGCGAGTTGTTTAATCACTTCGTCGGCCGGCTTGTTTAGCTTCGTATAAAGGACAATCAACTTCTCGCCGCGAGAGGCATCGGGGACAGCGGTCACAGCAAGTGTGATTTCTCCGTCGTCATCGCCGTCGCACTCGCAGATTTTGACCAGTTCCTGTTCAATCCGCAGGTGCGGCACCATCTCCCCGCCGATCTTCGAGAATCGGCTCTGGCGACCGGTAATCGTCACGAAGCCATCGCTGTCGACCTTGGCGAAGTCACCGGTGATGTACCAGCCGTCTTTGACGACTTCGGCCGTCTTCTCCGCTTCGTCGAGATACCCGGTCATGACATTGGGCCCTTTGATCAAAAGGAGTCCCTCGTGATCCAAACCAAGATCCTCAAAAGTGTCTGGGTTCACGACTTTCGCGGTGACACCCGGTAAGGGCCGACCGACCGTCCCGAGTTTGGTTCCCTGTTGGTAGACATCTTGGGACCGGTGATCGGGGATGTTCACCGCGGCGACGGGGGAGAGTTCGGTGGTGCCGTATCCTTCGGTCGGAAGAATGCCGAACTTGTCTTTAAACTGCTCCGCAAGGTCGACGGGGAGTTTCTCGGCTCCCGTGACAATCAAGTCGATCGTCTCGAAATGTTCCTTCTGGCAGCGCCGCAGGTACATCTTCAAGAACGTCGGCGTCGACATCATGATCGTCAGTTTATTCTCCTGGCAGAGCCGTCCCACGACCATCGCATCAAGCGGATTGAAGTGATAGACCCCGCGAACTTTGTAGCACATCGGGAGCCACATGCAGGCGGTGTAGCCGAAGGAATGGAAAAACGGCAGGACGCCCAGCAGACCATCGGCGTCTTGGAGATTGAGTAATTCGTCGACGGCCTCGACATTCGAGCCGACATTGGCATGGGACAGCACGACTCCTTTGGGATCGCCAGTCGATCCGGAAGTGAAGATAATGGTGAGCATGTCGTCGGGGTCAACACGATGCAGCCCCAGCGACCGTTCCAATGCCGAAGCGGGCATCACATAGGCTCCAAATGCTCCGGCGGCTTTATCCGCGGCGGTGACTTTCTCCTTGATGTCTTCGAGGAAGACCCATTCGGCTCCTTCAAGGTTGTAGGGCTTCTTTTCCAAAAACTTCCGGCTCGTCAGTACGTGCGTCAGCCCCGCTTTCTTGACGCAGACATTGAGAACCTCCTCGGAGAGCGTGTAATTGAGGTTCACCGCGACGCGGCGATCGAGCGCGAGTGCCATATTCGCAACGCATCCGCCGACCGAGGGAGGAAGCAGCAGCCCCACCCGTTGTTCGTCTTTTCCGAGCACTTCGCGGGAGAGAGCGCGGCGGAGCGCTAAAGCTCCAGCAAGGAGCTTGCCTCCGGTGAGGCTTTGTTTCGTCGAGTCGACGACTTTGACTCTGCTTTTCGCTGATTTGCACTGCCGAATGAACTGGCGTGCGGGGATCGGTTTTTTCTTCGCATGCATGGCGACCGCCTCTGCTCCGAGCCGCTCGACTTCCTGACGAACTTCCGCGGCGTCTTTAGGGTTGTGAATGGGTTCTCCGAAATACAAATCCACTTCATAGGGCCACTTGCGCGGCCACTTCTTAAAGATCTTTCCGCCCCGCCAGCTGAAGATGCTCCCCCAGAGTCCATATAGATATGCAGGGATCACAGGGGCATTGGTCCCCTGGAGAATCTTCATCATTCCCCGTTGGAACGGTTGCATCTGGCCGGTCCGCGTCAACTGGCCTTCGGCGAAGATGCAGACGACTTCTCCATCTTTCAGAGCATCCCGAGCAATGTTGATCGACTTGATCAGTGCTTTGGGACCGTCCGTCGAGCGGATGGGGATCACCCGCATGATGACCGCAAGTCGACGAAGCAACGGCATCTCGGTGAAATCCGCATAGATCACGAAGCGGACGAACCGTGATGACGAGACACACATCAGAATGCCGTCCACAAAGGAAATGTGGTTGCAGACGATCAACGCCGGGCCATGATCCGGGATGTGGTAGCGGTTGTGAACTCGCAATCGATAAAGAGTGTGCGTAAAGATCCACAGCAGAAACCGAAACGTTAAGTCCGGCATTAACATGATGATGTAGATCGCAACGGGAACCGTAATCAAACCGGCGAGCATGAAGATGGTGCTGGGGGCGAAGTTGATCACCACGCTGAGCAGATAGAAGATTCCCGCCGAGATCACGATCAGCGAGAACGAAAGGAAATAGCTGCCTGCGAGGATCGTCCCCCGGCTTTTCACGGGACTTCGGAATTGCAGGTACGCTTCCAAGGGGACGTTGTAGAGACCCGCCGAGGCCCCTAACAGGAACAGTCCTCCACACGCCCCCCAGTAAGCCCATTGTTCTTTGATCGGAAGTTCGACATCCACCAGGATGCCTGACAGAAAAACGAGCAGGGAACTGACGACGATGCCGATCGCACCCATCGGGACAATCCCCAATTCCACTTTGTCTTCTGAGATGTAGCCGGCGACGACGCTGCCGATCCCGACGCCGGCGATCAGCAACCCGAGCAACAATCCGACGTCCGTTTTCGACAGGCCGAGTTCCTGATTGACGAAGGGGTCAATGTTCTGCTGTGCGAGCGAGGCCAGGAAGTAGAAAAAGGCAATGCCGAGAGCGGTGCGAAGGAGGCGTCGATCATCCCAGAGAAGTTTCAGGGAAGGGACGACTTCGGTGAGTGGGTTGATGGTTACGCGGCGCTCAGGGTCGGCGGCGGCTTGGGTCTGAATCAGGAAACTGGTCGCAAGCCCCGAGATGGCGACGCCGACCAAGGCCAGGGCAGAGGGCCAAACCGTTGCCCAGTCTCCCGCACCCAAAACAGGATGTGTCGCGTCGTACAAGGAAAATCCGGCGATTGTACCCAGGCCAACGGCGATGATCGAGACCATGCCCATGATCCCGTTCCCTCTCGACAGGTTTTCCGTCGGCATCATCTCCGGGATGGCTCCGAATTTCGATGGACCAAACAAGGCGCTGTGGGCGCCGATCAGGCAGACGACGCTGAACAAAAAAACGGTGTTGACGTAGAGAATCGCAATGCCTGCCAAGACCATCAGGGCGACTTCGGCGACTTTGCAGGCGATGATGACGTCCCGTTTCCGAAATCTGTCTGCCAGCCAACCGGCGGTGGGGGTCAAAATCAAGAAGGGAAACGTCAGGCAGAGAGAGCCAACGACGATCGCCATTTCCGGTCCGATGACCTCCTGAGCGATGGGAACCGCCAACCAGCGAATCATATTATCGTTAAACGCACCGAGAAACTGGGTGAGAACGAGTCCCACGAAGCTTGTGGTCCAGACCGATGGAATTTCCTCCTGGGAAGTGATCATCGGTTCAAGATTCGCCGTTGAGGTGGTTGCGGTCATTGTGGAAATCAGTGCCGTTCGGGAAGCGAAGTGAAGCTGAGAATCGTGTGGCGAATGGGCGAGATCCCGGGCAAGGTATCACTCCCGCTTTTTCAGGGAAAGCCGAATTCTTTCGCAACCATCGACAAGGAGTCGGGTTACGGCACGGACTGCCGTTTATCGAGCGAAACGGTGTTAACGATTCTCCGGAAAAGAATGACGACTCCGGCTCCTTCTGATATGAGTACGGCCAAGGCGGACGGACGCGGGGGAACTCGCACTTTGGGAGATATCGAATTGGTGGAATCATGAACACACGCTGGTGGGCAGCGGCCCTGACGCTGCTCGCAATCCTGTTTGTTGCGGGGTATGCGATCGCACCCTGGCTGGCGGGGCCAGTGGACTGGGGGCCGTTGACTCCTGTTGACGGTCCGGAAATCCAGGAATGGGTCCTCGTCGATGACTTTGATCAGCGGCTGGCCCTGTTTCCCACGGTTTTCTGGGACCCCCGCGATTCCTTCAGCCTTCGCGATCTGATTCGGGAAACCGACCTCGTGCAGGACAAAACAATCCTGGAGATTGGGACGGGCTCCGGCCTGATCTCGCTCTGCTGCCTCAAGGCCGGAGCCTCCCATGTGGTGGCGACCGACGTGAACCCGCAA